>JBIPLZ010000128.1:0-6308 GCA_044369395.1 Flavobacteriales bacterium
TCATAAAACAAATAAATCAAAGTGCATGGACCAATGGTATACATAAACCAATCAGTATATTCGGTTTTGGCAACCATCACCATAATTAAAGGAATGACTAATAGAGAACCTGCATACGTTGCATACTCGGTCCATTTTTTTCCTGTTTTCGATATGGGTGATAATCCAATAGGACCTAAACTTCTTTGCGTAAAAATGAAGGTAAGTAAGCTAATCGTCATTACAATTGCCGCTAATCCGAAAGCGAGATTCCAAGAATAAGATTTTGCAATGGCTACGCAAGCATATCCACCCAAAAGCGCTCCGATATTAATACCCGCGTAAAAAAGAGAGAAGCCTGCATCGCGGCGGCTGTCGTTTCCATGATATAATGCACCAACCATGGTTGAAATATTGGGTTTGAAAAAACCGGTCCCTACAATAGTGAAGCTAATCCCAACAAAAAATAAATCTTTGGGATTGAATGCAAGAATTAAACTACCTGCAATCATTAACAAACCACCCCAAAACAAGGATTTTCGAAAGCCCAAAATTTTATCGGCGAACAATCCTCCAATAAACGTAAACGCATACACAAAAGCTTGCGTAGCGCCATATTGAAGGTTGGCAACATCTTCGGCCATTCCAAGTCCAACAATCTTGTCGACCATAAATACCGTAAGCATTCCACGCATTCCATAAAAACAGAAACGTTCCCACATTTCCGAAAAGAAAAGGTACCAAAGCTGTTTGGGATATTTTCCTTTGAAATCGCGAATTTGCTCGAGACTTTGAGTTGATTCCATAAAATAGAGGTTATTGTTTTTTTAAAATGTCAACCTAAACAACTCCATGCATAAGTTTATTCAAAGGCTTCGAAATCAATATCAATAGTAAGCCAATACAAACAGTTATAATTCCCATTTGAGAATATATATCTACATATTGTGCAAAGCTATCAGCAGCAGTTGCTGGTTCACCTCCGCCTTCTTCGGCACCAGTAAGTTTGGCAATAATTGCTGCCACATAATTGGCACCAGCAATCGATAAGAACCACGCGCCCATAACTGTTCCGGTCATATGTTTAGGAGCCAATTTCGTCACCATTGATAATCCAATTGGGGAAATGAAAAGCTCGCCAGTAGTATGAAGCATGTACAAAGCAGCCAGCGTGAAAAGTGGAACTTGATAATCGGCACTTACAAACTGAGAACCCACCTGAACAATTAAATACCCCAATCCAAGTTGCACAATACCTAAACCAAATTTCATTGGAATAGAAGGGTTTTTCCCAATCTTAGAAAGCTTAATCCACATAACAGAGAAGATGGTTCCGAATATGAGAATGTATAATGGATTAAAGAATTGTGTTGTAGCAGCACCAATTTCAAATCCTAAAAAATGACGATCAACGTTACGATCGGCAAATAATGTTAAAGAAGAACCTGCTTGTTCGAAACATGCCCAAAATACGATATTGAAAAACATCAATAAAATTAAAACAGTCATGCGGTCTCTTAGAACCGGCCCGCTTTTAATTCCAGCTGATACTAATGTGAAAATTACGTAAGCTGCAGTTGCAAGCAATAGATATCCAACTAAATCGGCATTGTTCAATAAAAAGTAGAATACAGGAATTACCGCCAATGTTCCTAAAATGGTTAAGTGCAACATGGATAAAGGACCAAACTTGGGTTTAAGTAAGCTCTCTCTGTTTGGAGGAAGGCCTTCGCCTTGATAATGTTTTTGTCCAAATACAAAGATGATAGAACCTAAAACCATCCCAATGCCTGCTAATAAAAATCCTTTGTCGTATCCGTATCGACTTCCTACTTCAGCTACAACCGTTGTTGCAAGGAATGCACCTAGATTAACACCAATGTAAAAAATGGTGAATCCGGAATCGCGTCTTGGGTCACCATCGCTATAAAGTTTACCAACGATACTTGAAATATTGGCTTTGAAATAACCATTTCCACTGATGATGGTAGCCATTCCGAGAATTAACCAAAATTCACTACCGCCTAGAATCATGAATTCTCCGACGGCCATTAAAATACCTCCCAAAATGATGGCAATTCGATAACCCAATAATTGATCGGCAATTTTACCACCTAAAACAGTCACTGCATAAACTAATGCGGTATATGCTCCATAAACAGCAAATGAGTCATCGTCTGTTTTCATGAGTGTTTTTGTGAGATATAAAATCAACAAACCACGCATTCCATAATAGCAAAAACGCTCCCACATTTCAGCAAAAAATAGCCAATAAAGTCCTTTAGGCTGGGCACTTTCGATTTTATTTTCCATCAGATTTTAATTTTTATAATGGTTGATTATTAGAATTTAAATATCAAAACAAATATGATGATCAGCAAACATTTATCGGTTAGGCTGAAAAAGATTTATACTTGACATTAAAAACTAGTTTAAATATGTTTATTGCGAATGTACTATTTCTTCTTTCTAAAACAAGTACTTGAAAATTTTGTAGCAGCGCGAGCATATTCGATTATTTTTGCAATTACCTATGATAAGTTCAACTGATAGAAGAATAATTCCAAGTATTTATACAAGTGATGGTCAATTTGCACTGACCGATACAAGCAATATTTTGAGTTATACCGAGGCAATGGAGCAATTGCTTCGCTTTGAGGCTGATGGTGCCGATGAAATTATTTTGATGGATGTTACTACATCGACAGAACGACGTCGAAACTTGCCCAAATTTTTGAAGGATGTGAGTAAAACGTTGAAAATACCATTCGTATTCGGAGGCGGAATTCATACCATTAGTGATGTTGAGGAAATGATAAAATTGGGGGTAAACAAAGTGTATGTGAATTCGGCGGCAATTCGAAATCCTGAATTGATTAATAAAATAACAAAAGAACATGGTAGCAATTCGCTATTAGTAGCGATCGACACAAGACTATCGTTTGGCCTTTGGAAAATATTTTTAAACGGAGGCAAATCTCGAACAGAAATCGATTTGCTCAATTGGGTTGAAATGTGCCAATTGCGTGGAGCTGGTGAATTGCTGGTTTCAACTGTAGCAAGAGGATATTCTGATCATAGTGTTATTAACGGAATCCTCAAAGAAATTACTTCCAATGCACGTGTTCCAGTACTTGCTTCAATAGGTGTTCAAAGTAAAGAAGATTTCGCAGAACTATTTACAGAAACAGGAATTCAAGGTATTGTTTCTGCCCATTTCTTTCTAAATGAAGAAGAAAATATTGCAGACGTAAAACAATTTCTTAGGGCTCAAGGTATCATGAAGGATACTGAGTTAAGTTAATTAGCGTAAAATGGTGAGATTGCCTTCGTAGGTATAATTAGAACCTAACTTATCTTTGAGTTTAATCACATAAAAATACACATCGTTTTCTACCAACGTTTGAGATAATTGTGTTTTCCCATCCCATCCATTTTCTTTATCAAATGATCGATAAAGCATCTGTCCCCAACGATTAAAAATAATCATGCTAAAGTCTTGGATGTCTTCTCCATAAGCTGTAAATCGATCATTGATACCATCATCATTCGGTGAAAAAGAGGTGGGAATGAAAATCTTATAACCCAAATCTACTCGAACATCAGTGTAGGAAGTATCGTGACAACCAAATTCATTACTTAATAATTGTGTAATGACATAAGAACCAGTATCTGCATAGGTATAAACATGATCGAATTCAGAAATCGTATCTCCATTACCCATGGAATAAAGGCAAGAGTCAGCAAACTCGGATAAATCGGTCAATGTAAATTCAGGGTCGTAAATCGAAGAAATTATAGGTGATACATTGAAATTGGAAACGGGTGACGGATTTATTTGAACCGATCCAGGCATTGAATACGTATTGCTGCATCCATTCATTCCGGTTATTTTAAGCGTTACATCATAAACACCTGGGTCATTAAAAACGATGTAAGGGTTTAAAAGTGTTGAAGTTTGTCCATTGCTAATTATCCATTCGCTTGTGAAAGGGTAATTGTCGTTTTCAGAAAGATTATCGAATTTAACCAAACTAGGGCTACAACTTTCAACGGAGCTCGAACTGAAATTTGCAACGGGCATTTTTAAAACGTTAACTGGTGCAGTATACACATTACTTGTACATGCAAGTTCGGTTATGGTTAAACTCACCAATTGAAGACCTGTTGCATTAAAATGAATGCCATGTGGATTAGGATCGGAAGAGTTTGGAACATCGGCCCAAGATCCGAAGTCCCATAAAAACTGAGCGTTGCTGGCATTGAATATACCTTCGGCTTGAAAATCGAATATGTTATTTTCAAAACAAGCAGGGTTGGGAGCCACAAACGATGCGACTGGATTTGAAGTAACATTTATAGTGACAAAAGTATCTTTCACACATCCAAGCGATTCAACTCGTAATGTATATACTGAATCGATTGTTCCAGCACTCAGATTACTTAATTGAATGGTTGGATTTGAAACGAGGTCGGAACTTAGACCATCAGCAGGTAGCCACGAATATGTGTAGCCTGGTGTTGAAGCTGTACCCAGTTGTCCCACTTCCATGGAGCAAAGGTTTAAATCAACGCCGGCATCGGCTACAGGAATTGGATTAACAATGAGGTTACTCTGATTTACTCCCGAGGTACACGCTCCTATTACGATATATAATTGATAAGCACCTTCATAACTTTCGATGGCAGATAATAAGGTGTCTGAATGTGTATTGGATGAAAAACCATTCGGACCAGACCAATGAAATTCAACATTGTTCAACATGGGTGTGGTTAAAAAGACAGTATCGTTTTCACAAACCGGCGAGTTTATTGTGATTGCTGGTAGAAAAGTTCCATCAATAACAATGACTTTAAATAGACTCGGAGCACTTACGCAACCGTCAATAGTCATGGTAACAGAATAATTTCCTGCGTCGCTCAATGCTGCAATGGGAATGGTGTTAATTGAATCGGGTGTAACGACTGATGGATTGGGTAAAAATGCCGGGCCCGACCAAGAATAAAAATCGGCGCTGCTAGTCGACTCCATGATGAGTGGAAATCCAACACAGGTTGTTATCGTATCATTAATAAGCGGAGCTGCCGGAGTTGTACTCACATAAACGGTTACCTGAGCGGTATCGATGGTGCCGCAAAAATCGGTAACCTGCAAAATGTATGTTGTTGTAGAACTAGGATTTACGGTGTAAGTTGAATCGTTTATTATGGTTGGCGTACCATTTAAACAAGCATAGGTGTATGGACGTAAACCGCCAGTAGCAGAAGAAGATAAAGTAACTGCTCCAGAACCGCTGCAAATGGATTGCGAAGGCCCTGCACTCAAAGTAATTGCGGGTTTTTCAGTGATGAAAACTGTCGTGCTAACTGTACCACAAATTGTAAGGTATTCGATATTGACTGTTTCAACCCCTTCTACAATAGCATCATCTAAAGCGGAAAGTGTTATGGATGCAGAAGTTTGTCCAGCTGGGATGGTAATTGAAGTGGGCAATGTTGCATAATCAACGCCATTTGTTGCTGTTCCACTAACGGTAAATGGGAATGTATAATCGTTAGGAAATGCTTCATCAATGGTAAATTCTAAGGTTGCAGGAGCGCATCCCTCATAAGTTGTTGTATCTCCATTGTAAGTTGTTTGTGAAATAGCGATAGGCGCAGCTCCAAAACTATTTGCTTCAAGAAAAACGGCCGAATCGAATCCACTATCGCACCCATCGGCAAGCATTAGACGCAATGTATAGGTTTGGCAAGGAACAACGGTTGTAACTGCAGTCATTACTTTGGTATAGCCATCGAATACAATGTCGTTCGGTGGAGTCATATTAAAAAACGCCGAATTGGTGGTTATGCATGGATCATTTGTTGCCGTTCCGCTCATTCCTACACTTCCATTGTTGATTGTGTTGATTGTAATAGGGTCGCCACTACCTGGAACAACTGCTAGGTTTTGTTCGCCAACAATTCCAGGTCCTGAAATAAGAAAGGCAAAGGCATCATTGAATTGAGAACATACATATTCATTGTATTCTTCAGAAGCAAAAATGTATTTAAATGAAATAGGAGATGATTGAGGAATGAAATCAAACTGAAGAATTACCCCATCGTTTGTCGCTCCTGGAGTAAAACAACCTGGAACAAAACCTGCAAGCTCTGGAATATTAATCAATCCATTATCTAAGAAACCAAATGGCTGGTTGTTAATAGCATCGTCGGCCATACTTGCTTGACCTGTAGACAACATAATGCCTTGACTAAAACCTAAATTAGCTCCACCATAATTGAATAAGCCAACAGCTTGACCATCGCCTTGGAACTGAATATTGGAA
>JBIPLZ010000186.1:0-5054 GCA_044369395.1 Flavobacteriales bacterium
CTATTTCCTTTGATTCACCCGTATACAAAACCCGAGTTCCTTTTTTATTCCAACGTCCGGGATACAAAGCAGAACCCGTTCCGTAAATGTCATGCGAGTGCTTCCTGTTCGTGATTCGAAAAACTCGCATGATTAACTGTAAACACCGTATTCGATTCGACCAAGGATATCTCTCACTTTGGAAACTCCATCGGGAATATCGAGTAAATCTTTGGGCATCATTCCGCCCAAAGCGACGTTAGGAAAATGCAACCACTTAAAAAAAGATTCGTTATTGGAGAATACTTCAGCCCCATAAATAAACAAATACGAAAGCTCCAACAATTGAACAGCGGTGTTTCTATCTAATGTTTTATTAGCCTTTATCCATCGGTAGATGGTGGGTTCGGAAACATTCAGAATGGCCGCAACAAAATTTCGTGGGAAATCAAAGTACTTGCGAAAGCTATCAATAGCATGAGAATTAATGCCAATGGAAGCAACCGAAATAAAATCGAGCGGGCTCGATATCTGATTGCTTAAATTTTCATTACCCAAGATAGAACTGAGTTTGAAGTAAATATTGTTGAATGATGGCTCTTCTACTATCATTTGATAAATTATTTTATCACATTGCTAAAATACTACTTTTTATTAAATGTAATAATCTCTATAAAAATTTTCTTTTCCACACAAAAGAAAAGCACCAAGCACTACACATTAAAACCAAACACCCAATAACATTATACCAGAGAAAGCTAACAGCAGTAAGACTAAAAAATAGAATGACCGTAAGTTGGGCCAATAATGCAGCATAAAAAACCGCTTTCGAAGAACAACGTTTCATCCAAAAAGCACATAGAAATATCCCCAACATAGGGCCATAAAAAATGGACCCCAGAATATTCACCACTTCGATGAGACTGTTGCCCAAGTTGTAAGCAAAACAAGCAACGGCGATACTAAAAATGCCCCATCCGAAAGTGTACCACCTCGACAAATTGTATTCTTGTGAAGGAGTGCGAGTCTTTTTACTAAAACGTTTGTGAATATCGATAATGCTCGAAGAGGCCAATGAATTTAATGCGGCTGCAATAGAACCCCAAGCAGCAAGAAAAATAATAGCGATGAGTAAACCAACAATTCCTTTGGGCAAATAATCAATTACAAAACGAAGGAAAATATAGTTTGTATCGTTAGAATCACCTCGTATTTCCGGTGATTTTATCCAATGTTTTACTTTTGAACGGAGTACATCTCCCCTAGTTTGAAGCACACGTAACGTATCTATCTGCTCTTGTTGTACTGTTTCATTTTGATCGTGTCGTGCATTCGTATAGAGATTTACAGCTTGCGATTTCTGCTGTGCAATTTGAAAATACGATTCCTGAACGCTTCGAATAGAATCTTTATAAACCGCTGAATTTTCCAATTTTTTCAATTCTACCTGATTGAAAAATATCGGCGCTTGAAAGAAACAATAAAAGCAAAATACCAAGGTTCCTATGAGCAGAATGAGGAATTGCATAGGAACTTTCACAAGTCCATTCATCAACAATCCCATTCGACTTTCACGAAGTGATTTTGCTGTTAAGTATCGTCCAACCTGCGATTGATCGGTTCCGAAATACGAAAGCGCCAAAAAGAAACCACCAAAAACACCACTCCAGATATTGTATTTATCGTTCCAATCGAATGTTCCATCTTTAAAACCCGTTGTAATGACATTGAGTTTCCCTAGTTTTCCACTCACATGCAAAGCATCAACAAAGCCAATTGAATCGGGGAGCATTTTCACCACTAAATATCCTGCAAGGAACATCCCAACAAAAATGATAAGAAACTGAATCTGCTGCGTGTAAGCAACTGCCCGTGCTCCGCCACTAACTGTGTAAATGATAAGTAGACCTCCCATCACCACATTGGTGAAATAGATGTTCCAACCAAAAAGGGATGATAAAATGATGGCGGGAGCATAGACCGAAATCCCGGTTGACAATCCCCTTGAAACTAAAAACAAAATGGACGTAAGCGTTCGCGTTCGCACATCGAATCGTTTTTCCAAGAATTCGTATGCTGTGTAAACATTGAGTTTGCTGAATACAGGAACAAAGGCAATGCATATAACCACCATGGCCAAGGGCAATCCAAAATAATACTGCACGAAACGCATTCCATCGGTGTAAGCTTGACCTGGAGCCGAAAGAAAGGTAATTGCGCTTGCCTGAGTTCCCATAATACTGAGGAGCACAAGAAACCAAGGCATGTTTTGGTTGCTTCGGAAATAGCCGTTTAAATCTTTCGTCGTTCGGCTGCGATACAAACCATAGACGATGATTATCAACAGTGTTAAACCAAGAACAATCCAGTCGATAGTGCTCATTCGAACGTAATTGTAAAAAAATAGAAGCTCACTATCAATAAAATCAAAACACCTATAACAAGAGCATACAGGCCATTCCAAGAGCCCATAATTGGTGATTTTTCTTCCTTATTCGTTTCCATCGTATTTGCCCCAAGCAATCATATTAGCGAATAAACGATAAGCACCCGGCACACCGGCTGGCAATTCACGAAAAAAGGATAAACCAGTATACATAAATTTACCTTTCCCATATTCAGCGGCAAGTAAAGCACCTTGCAGTGGCTTTTCGGAAGGATCGTTACACTCTAGAAGCGGCGTGTACTTTGAATCCCACTTATTGGGGAAATAAATACCACGCTCCTGAATCCAATTGGAGAAATCGTCTTGGTTTATTTTGTTTGGAAAATTGAAAATTGGATGATCGGCGACCATGATTTTCATTTCTGCATTTTCGTCGGTTACACGATCGTTCGAAATTTCAAAAGGATAAGGCCCAGGTTTCGCTTTCAATTCACTAATTCGGTTTTTGGTATTGTATTGCTCAATGAGCGTCCCTCCATCTTTTACAAAATCGAACAATAAAGGCATTATTGAAACCATGTTTTCATTGGTGTTAAATGCACGAATTCCAATGATTACTGCATCTATTCCAATGAGTTTTTCGGGAGTCAATTCGGATGATTGCACAATCGATAAATCATAGCCAGCATATTTCAAACAAGCTGCAACTTTATCATCAGCACCTGGAATATAAAGCAACTTCTCCCCTTTCCGAATCATATTCACATAAGTCATTTTAATAGCTGAAGGCTTAACCCAAGTCTGCAATGGAATATGATCGTAGTCAATACGACTTATTGTTTGCAATTGTGTTTTTTGATTTACACTTCCCATCATGATTCGAACTTCAAAAACTGAATCCTTTTTGATTTCGCGCGAGGGCGAACTGCTAACTTCGAATCGGTAAATCTGTTTCGAAGAACTCTTTTTTCCAAGATTGATTTTTTGATTGTTATTGGAACAAAGGAAATACGATGGAAGCTCCAAAGAAAGTTCAGATGATAATGTATCTAAATTTGTCTCGATAGTCAATTCAACGATTCGTTTATCGGAAGAATTAAATACAAATAACTCTTGATTGAGTTGAGCTGTAGTAGAGGGTAAAATTTCCACACGTCGTTTCAATTCTCCTTTTACAGGATCAACCCAGGTGTATTGAAGCGGAATTGTTCTAGTAATCGAACTTGATCCAATCTCCAATTGATATTCGAGGAAAATGGGAGCATCCGATTCAGGTTTTCCGATTCGAGTTAAATCATTCACAGTAAAAAGTCCTTTTCCATGAACATTTTCAAGCCAATAAGGATTTGAAGTTGTTATTGCAACTGGAAGAGACAATGTATCTTTTTGATTAAACAGATTATTAAAAACGAGCGATTTATTAAGCTCAACTGACTTCGAAGCACTTAAAGATGATTTATAAGAGATGAGTTTGCAGTTTGCTGAAGAACGATTGATGCAATTGAAACTAACAGGCAAGGATGAACCTGGGTAAGCAATTGATTTTGATGAATTGAATTCCGCATAAAATCCAGCGCAATTGATTAAAATATCCTCCAATAAACGCACATGGTATTCCGATTTTTGGTCTGCTGTTAGATTACGGATTTGATTGTATAATCTCGATAATGAAGGAATACTATTCTCTGGTTTCAGTGGATTAAACGATTGAATAATATGTTGAATCGTATCGTTTACTTGTTTGTTTCCCCATCCTGTTGATAATGATTCGAATGGATTGTTTTGGGCTTTTTCCCCAGCGAGGAAATCGAAATATTCAAAATATTCACCACGTTGAAGCGCAACTCCAAACCCTTGACTTTTATGCTGACTGCGACTTTTCGATGCAATTTCACCTACCGATTCTCCCAATAGCGGTAAATATGAACCGATATCGAGTTTTAATGATGTGCCCATATCTGCATTGGGATCGCTAAATTTTTTGAATGAATTATAGTACAACGATTTGGTTTTCCAGGCGCCAAAGAGCTTCGCCGATTCTGGAAATTGTTTGGGATCGGCGGCGGCGGCAAATGCAAGTTCAGCAAGCATCGCCGAAGCTGTATGATGCCCATGACCACCTTCGCCTGTTGTTGGAAAACGTGTTACAATGACATCCGGTTTGAATTTACGAATCACCAAAACCACATCCGCAAGAACTTGCTCTTTTCCCCAAATACGAAATGTCTCATCAGGATTTTTGGAATAGCCGAAATCGAAAGCTCGGGTAAAAAATTGTTCTGCGCCATCCGTTCTTCGCGCAGCTAGCAATTCCTGAGTTCGAATAATACCCAGTTCTTCGGATTGCTCATTCCCAATTAAATTTTGTCCACCATCACCTCGTGTTAGAGAGAGATAAGCCGTTCGGAAGTGTTTTTCATTTACAAGGTAGCTTATCAAACGGGTGTTTTCATCGTCGGGATGTGCTGCGACATATAAAACTTTACCCTTCGACTTTAACTGTTCAAGTTGAGCAAGAATTTTCCCTGGAGAAGAAAATGAATTTTGTGCAAAACCATCTAAACGAAAAAATCCGATGATTAAAAAGCTGATTAATAATATACTATAAAAACGAATGTTCATTTGAAACTGGGTTATGCCTGAATAAATTGATTGATTAAAAAATCGTTTAAAACCTTAATCGCTTAGG
>JBIPLZ010000129.1:0-6234 GCA_044369395.1 Flavobacteriales bacterium
GACCGATTTGGAGCAGTGCCTAAACCAACATTAGAATTGATGAATACCATCCGTTTACGCTGGATTGCAAAAGACATGGGATTTGAAAAAGTAGTATTGAAGCAAAAAACATTTGTTGGATATTTCATTCAAAATCAAACCAGTTCCTTTTATCAAAGCGAATATTTTGCTCGATTGATGCAACATTTAACACGCATTCAAGGAAGAGCACGATTGAAAGAGCGAAACAACAAATTGACCTTGGTGATGGAGCAAATTAGCAATATCGATCAAGCCGTGAATGCCCTCGGACAAATTCTTTCATCGACCAAACCACAAGATACACTAGCAAACTGATGCACGTATTTTACACCACCGCATTTCAGGGCGATAAAGCCATTTTGAATGAAGAAGAAAGTTTGCATTTGAGCAAAGTTTTACGTTTGAAAGAAGGAACAAATGTGCTTTTATTGGATGGGGCAGGAGGGAAGTTTGAGGGAAATATCTTGAGTGTGCATGCCAAAAACAGCGTTGTCGGAAACCTTGTTCGAGTAGAATCTGATTACAAGCGACCTTATCGTTTGCATGTAGCAATTTCGCCAACCAAAATGATGGAGCGACTTGAGTGGTTTTTGGAGAAGGCTACCGAAATTGGCATCGATGAAATAACGATTCTGCAAAGTAAACGCACCGAACGTGATCAGGTAAAAATGCAACGTGTCGAAAAGATTGTCCTTGCTGCCATGAAGCAAAGCATGAATGCCCAGATGCCGGTTCTGAACGAATCGATTTCATTCAGCAGTTTCATGAAAAAAGAAATTTCAGGAGCTCGTTATATTGCCCACTGTATTCCAGGTGAAAAACCATTGTTGACTAAGAAAGCATCGAACGAAAAAGTCATTACAGTTTTAGTAGGTCCCGAAGGTGATTTCACACCCGAAGAAGTTGAATTAGCCATTAAAACTGGCTATGAAGCGATTTCCTTGGGCGAAAGTCGCTTACGTGCCGAAACCGCTGGAGTGATTGTTTGTGCGCAAGTGCAGGCTGCTTGGCAGGTTGTTTAGAACATATTTTAAGAAATTAACTCATTATTGAATTAGACATATTAATGTTGCATAGATCAGTATAAGAAAATCGTCTTTAAGATTCATTGAACATCTAACATAATCACTTACTATAGTTCGTTATTTATTGAAAAACAAAGGAGTGAAATAGCATTCGTATTCAAATAAATTCAAATGCTAATTTACTTTCTAGTTGATTATAAACTAAATATACATTATGAATTTATTAAGATTTCAAGATAAAATGTTTGAATAATAAGGTATTATTTATATTTTCTATAAGCTCTGCTAGTAAATAAGCAATGACATTTTGATTACATATGTCTCTCTAAATCAATTACTCATTGGGATACTAAAAACTTGATGTCGTCAATTATTTTACTTATTAACGAATAATTTTCAATATTATCGGGAACTTTTTTTATCTTTGATATTGAAAAAAAATAAGTTATATGAAAAAATCTAATTTCTTTTATCTTTCACTTTTTATTTTACTTTTTTCAAGTTCGTTAAATTGTTTTTCTCAAGCTAACTATTTCAAGCAATATAAAAGAATTAGTGATAGTTTATCGCTTGTTTACAAGATACCAAGTTGTGTTATAGTATCTGTCGCTTATATTGAATCAGGTGGAGGTACAAGTATTAATTCTAAAAAATTAAATAATCATTTTGGAATTGTTGGAAATTGTCAATATCAAATTTCTAAACACAAGAGTAAATACAGATATTATCCTTCAATAGAAGCTTCGTACATTGGTTTCTGTGAGTTAATAAAATCGAAAAAATTTTATTCTTCAATGATTAATAATACTGATGAAGAATTGTGGTTGAAGAAGATAGCTGCAACTGGATACGCTGCTGATGCTAATAAGTGGTCAAGTACAATTTATAATCTGATTAAAACTAAATGCAAATAATAAAAACATTATTATGTAAATTTATTTTCAAATTTATCTGCAAGCTTTGTTTTGATTTTATTCCCAATGACAATTAAAATTATTATTTTGTAATCCTTGAAGAAAATATACATATTGCTATTTATTTTACTATTTACTTTAATTTTAATTAATTTAAATAAATTTGAGAGGCTTAATAAGTATTTTAAGCAAGAATTATTTAATATCAATTCAGATAAATCAACTATTCCCCCTATTAAATCGAGTAAAATATTTATTAATGATACAATTATTGATTCTAATGATAACTTAACACAATTGATATTTAAATCAAAAGCTCCTAGTTTTGTTATTGATAGTTTGATTTTACTTAATGTCAATTACTTTGGATTTGACAACAAGATTCATAAAGGACAAGTAATTGTAAATAAAAAATGCCGAAATTCGATTAAAACTATTTTTGTTGAATTGATGAAAATCCGTTTTCCAATATATTCTGTAAAACCAATTTCTTTATATGAATGGAATGATTCATTATCTATGGCTCATAATAATACATCGTCTTTTAATTATAGAACCGTTGATGGTACATCTAAAATGTCGGATCATGCTTATGGATTAGCGATTGACATAAATCCACTTTTAAATCCATATGTTAAAGAAAACTATTTTTCAAAACCTATAAATGCGGTTTATGATACAACTGCCCCCGGCACAATTCATAATAATTCAGAAGTAGTTAAGATTTTTAAAAAGCATGGTTGGAAATGGGGAGGTGATTTTTACTATATCAAAGATTATCAGCATTTTTATTACTGATCTATTTGATTATAGTTAATGGATTTTGTTTGTAACGTTTGTCCTCATAGTATATAAACATCTTTGCATTATGAGGTGTCCACCAGCGAGTGAATTTTGAAGTGTAATTATGCAATCTAACACATCCAAGACTAACTGGAGATCCCATGTATTTGCCGGGAGCTGATCCGCCTACAGCGAACTCATGAATTCCATTAACAAAGCCTTTAGCTCCTGGATATAAATTATCTGGAGTAATATGCATGAAGTTCGGAAGCCGAACTTGACCTTTGTATAGTATGGTTGTTTGTGAACCAAACCCCATTTCTTTGTCATGTTTAATATCAATGGAATCGTATTTAATTCTGCTATCCCAATATCGCGTACTTATTCGATTCATAGGAGCATAATAACGAGGTTGTCCGTCAATATCATGTTGATTATGTTGTGATGCTAATGAATTTTTGGATGATGTTACAAACTGAGCAATTTTAACGATCGTATCGCCTTGAATTTCACATAAACAAAGCCTTTGACCAATACAATAATTTTTGCCATTAACCTCAATTATAGGCTCTTTAACGAGAGGATCTGTTCGATACGCTTCAACTTTTTCACGTAGATTTCTCCAAATATCAAACATGTATGACAATGTTTTTACATCTTTGGATTTTCTATTTTTCAACCATTCTATTATTTGATTGTCGTTGCTTAATTCAATGTTATCTTTTTTACAAGCTAAAAAGAAATATTTTAACTCTGTCAATTCAAAAATATCAGGAAATTCTTCAGAACATCCCTCGCAATTACCAGATTCATCCAATGTATTAAAGTCCCCAACTATAAAACGTTTCGATTTATAATCTGATTTAGAGAATGATTCATTATACAAATCATTCCAAAAAAAACTTTTACCTAAAATACGATCCATTTTAGTAATCAATGGGGCATAACAAGGATTGTCTTTCAATACACCTTCAGCAGATATTTTAAGTTTTTGAAAAGAATCAAAACTCGTAAACATTAATCTGCGTTTGTGAATTAAATTATTTTTTATGGAATCATTTTGTACTGATGAAATAACATAATTAAATTTTACTAGACTAGAGTCATTGGTTAATTGTTTTAAAAATACAAATGATGTATCCTTAATTAGATCTCCTTTTTCAGAAACTCCACCTTGTATATTATTACATGAATAGTTAAATAAAATTAGAGATATGAGTAGTAATTTATAGTGTACAATTAAACTTTTAAAATGCATATGTTTTAAATAAAGCACATATAATATACTCTTATTCATTCTTGATTATTTATTTCGTTTTGCCAAAATCAAATGTGGCTCGTTGTGTGAAATGTTATAACCAATTCTAAATGGTAATTTTTGAAATTCCCTTTTTTGAAACTCTTCTCTTAAATCTGATTGGACTCTTGATGAAAATAAACCAATTGGACGTGTATATTTACCATACAACATTACATTCCAATCGCTATTTGATACAAACTTGAATGGAATTCCTGAATCATCTTGAAGTAAGACATTCGTTTTTTCTAATATTACATTCCTAATGTTAGAGAAGTTTGGCCTGTGAAGTAAATAAGATGCCGCTTTAAGAAAAACATTTTTATTTGTAAGTGAAGAAAAGTAAGTGTGATATCGTGAATCAATCTTGAATTCGTCGTCTGATAGATCTGTTTTGTAGTATTCTATAGTTTTAAGTGTTCGTCTTTCTTGGTCTGTTAATTTAATAACAACCCCTTCTGCATCTGAGTATGATGATGGTATTTGTTTCCCATCTTCATCAATTGAAACATATTGAATTGATGAAATTAAAAATGCTTGTCGACGAGCATAAAATAGTAAAAGTGGAAGTACACCATTTAAGTCAGACTGATGAAGATCCCTTCCCATGTTAATAGTCATGAAATACCCGCTTCTGTTTGATGTATATAATGATGACTTTATGTGTTTCATATAGTCATAAAAATCGTTATTGAATTCTAATTTTTCTGAAATAGAGCCAATAGGTTCTAAGCCAACCATTATAATTCGGTTGCTTCTTGGAAAGAAACAATTTGAGTATAGAAAATCAGCTCCAGCAAAAGGATAAAACAATACACTTGAATCAAGTTTAGCAAGTGGAGAATCATCGGTCCATTCTTGAATGGGAAGTATTTTTTCATTCACAACTTTTTCCCACTCATCGTGCATAGAACCTTGAATATCTATCCAAGTTTCATTATCCTCTATTTCAACTCGCATTTTTTCTGGAATAATTCCTGCCAAGAGTGATGAATAATCTGTGGCTTTCTCATTCACATATACTTTAGTCTTTACCGGTTTAACTATTTTGTTAAGAGAATCTTGATTAGTTGATTCGGTTGTATCTTTTTCAATCGATTGAGTTTCTTTATTACTTGAAGGAATTGTCTTTAGAATGTAATATAATCCGAAAAGTACTAATGCAGATAGGGAAAGAACGCCGAGGCCTATGAATATGGGTCTAGTACTTCGACTCTTTTTAACAGCCTCTAGATCTGGTTTTAAATATATCTTAATAGATTCAAAATCTTCTATTTCTGTAATTGATTTCCATTCATTTGTTCCTTGTAAACACAATCTGGTATGGAAATTAATCTCTACATCTTTAATGTCTTCAATTGCGAATGGTCCTGTTAGTTTTGAACCATTTTGGATATAATACTTTCTCATAATTTCGCAAAAATAATAAAATATTTCATTTAACGATACTTAATTTGAGGTGGCTTTAATTTTAAAGCATTTATATTCATGCTTTTATACTCGAACAATAGGAGTGTTAAAGCATGATAATACCTCTAGAATTTGGAATCTGTGTTAAAATTCACTTTCTACAATTCTGCTTTTAGGATTTTTTCTTATTAAAAAGAAATAGACTTATTGGATTCTTTACTTGAATAATGAATTTTCTAAAATGAAGTACAAGTAAATATTTATAAATGGCGATCCGATTATTTGATTTGTTAGGATATAAGTTAACAATGTTACATGTCAACTATTTACAAAGGTTTAATCAACCCAAAACTTCTTCCTCTTCTTCGCCTGTATCAGCTCCTTCTTCATAGATTTTTAAAAGAAGAAAGAACCAAGAAATAAGCAAAGGTCCAAACACTAGGCCCAAAATTCCAAATACGGGAATACCAATTATAACACCAATGATGGTGATTAATGGATGCGTATTGGCCATGTATTTAGAAATGAAATACCGAATAACATTATCAATATTAGTAACTAATAGAAATCCCCAAAGTAAAATTCCATAACCATCGGAAGCATGACCGCTAGCAATGGCAATTAAGCCAGCTGGCACAAAAACGATTGGTGCCCCAATAATCGGAAGGAAGGAAAGAAAGAAACAAATAACGCCCCAGAATAGGGGATCGCTCAAGTTGAAAATGACAAACCCAAGACTCACTAAACTACCTTGCACGAAAGCGATAAAACCTTGACCAAGAAC
>JBIPLZ010000004.1:0-19743 GCA_044369395.1 Flavobacteriales bacterium
TCTTTTGGATGAATAGAGCCATCGCTTGTAATGTCAATGATTAGTTTTTCATAATCAGTTTTCTGCTCAACGCGATAGTTTTCAATTGAATATTTTACATTCCGAATTGGAGTGTAAATAGAATCGATTGCAATTAAACCAATTTGTGGAGTAGCTGGTTTATTTTCTTCTGCAGGAACATAACCTCTTCCTTTATCGATGGTAATCTCCATCTTTAAATTCACAGAAGGATCCATGTTGCAAATAACAAAATCGTGATTTAAAACCTGAAATGAAGATGTAAATTTTCCTATATCACCTGCAGTAAGTTGACTTTGACCATTTATGTTAATCACAACTTTTTCGTGCTCAGTAATATCAATCTGACGTTTGAAACGAACTTGTTTTAGGTTTAAGATAATTTCAGTAACGTCTTCTACAACACCATTGATTGTTGAAAATTCATGTTCAACGCTTTCTATTTTAATAGAGGTAATAGCAAAACCTTCAAGTGAAGAAAGAAGGATTCTACGTAATGCATTACCAACAGTAATTCCATATCCTGGTTCAAGTGGACGAAACTCAAACTGACCATGTTGATCAGTTGAAGAAATCATGATTACTTTATCGGGACGTTGAAAAGCCAATATTGACATAGTATTCTTTTTAGAAATGTGAAGAAAAGAAGAAAAGTACTAAATGTTATTTAGAATACAATTCGACAATAAGTTGCTCCTTAATGTTTTCAGGAATTAGTTCGCGTTCAGGATAATTTAAGAACGTACCACTCAAAGAAGAAACATTAAATTCCAACCAAGAGTATTTATTCGTATGACCTGAAAGTGAATTGGAAATTACTTCCAATGAGCGTGATTTTTCACGAACTGCTATAACATCTCCAGCTTTTAGAGTATAAGATGGTATGTTTACAACCGAACCATTAACAGTTATATGACGATGTGAAACTAATTGACGTGCACCAGAACGAGTTGCAGATAAACCCATACGATAAACTACGTTATCTAAGCGAGCTTCAATTAGTTTTAAAAGCATTTCACCTGTTACACCCTGAGCACGACTTGCACGATCAAAAATCAATGCAAATTGTTTTTCAAGAATACCATAAGTGTACTTTGCTTTTTGTTTCTCCTGAAGCTGAACACCATATTCAGAAACTTTTTGACGTTTCTTTGAATTTCCGTGTTGCCCGGGAGGGTAATTTTTCTTTGTTAGCACTTTATCCGGCCCAAAAATGGGTTCGCGGAACTTACGGGCTATCTTCGATTTTGGTCCAATATATCTTGCCATGAACTGAATTGTTAAAATGAAAAATTAAACGCGACGACGTTTTGGAGGACGACATCCATTGTGAGGTACTGGAGTAACATCAACAATTTCGCTTACTTCGATACCGCTGTTGTGAATTGTTCGGATTGCAGACTCGCGTCCTCCTCCCGGACCTTTAACAAACACTTTAACTTTGCGAAGTCCTAAATCGTAGGCAACTTTCGAACAGTCGCCTGCAGCCATTTGACCAGCGTATGGAGTATTTTTCTTAGATCCGCGAAATCCCATCTTGCCTGCAGAACTCCAGGAAATAACCTGGCCAGTTGTGTTGGTGAGAGATACAATGATGTTGTTGAAAGTCGCATTAATGTGAGCATGACCCACTGCTTCTACTTTAACAACTCGCTTCTTGGTTGTTTTGGTTGTTTTAGCCATTTCTAATGGATTATTCTATGGTTTCTAACTCAAGAATTATTTAGTTACTTTTTTCTTATTAGCAACTGTTTTCTTCTTCCCTTTACGGGTACGAGCATTATTTTTTGTTGTTTGTCCACGAACTGGAAGACCGGAGCGGTGACGAATTCCTCTGTATGAACCAATGTCCATCAAACGCTTAATGTTAAGTTGAACTTCAGATCGAAGTGCTCCTTCCACCTTAAACGTGTTATTAATAATATCACGTATTTTTCCTAATTCGTCATCATTCCATTCCGATACTTTTTTATCGAAAGAAATTCCTGCTTCAGTTAGAATTTTTTGTGATGTAGAGCGTCCAATCCCAAATATATAGGTTAGACCAATTTCTCCACGCTTATTTTTGGGAAGATCAATTCCGGAAATACGAGCCATGTGTTTTTAATTTTGGTGCTTATCCTTGACGTTGTTTAAATTTAGGATTCTTTTTGTTGATTACATAGAGTCTCCCTTTGCGGCGTACAATCTTGCAGTCCACACTCCTTTTTTTGATGGAGGTTTTTACTTTCATTGTTTTATTATTTGTAGCGATAAGTTATACGACCTTTTGATAAATCGTATGGAGACATCTCCACTTTTACCTTATCACCGGGTAAAATTTTAATATAGTGCATACGCATCTTCCCAGAAATATGAGCAACAATTACATGCTCATTTTCCAATTCAACACGGAACATTGCATTCGATAATGCTTCGATTATCGTTCCGTCTTGTTCTATGGATGACTGTTTTGACACGTTTATTTATTTAATCAATTTGTTAAGCAATGAATAAATTTCTTTGTTTTAGAACATCTTCAACATAATCAAATGATGAAAGAATATCTGCTTTACCGTCTTTTATT
This sequence comes from Flavobacteriales bacterium, assembly GCA_044369395.1. Lineage (GTDB taxonomy): Bacteria > Bacteroidota > Bacteroidia > M30B66 > M30B66 > CALQRR01. The sequence goes on from JBIPLZ010000004.1 coordinate 2,585, forward strand.
GCAATCGTATGTTCAAAATGAGCAGAAGGTTTATTATCGGAGGTTTTGATGGTCCAACCATCTTTTCCGTGAACAATATTCCTTTTTCCCATATTAATCATTGGTTCAATTGCTATAACCAAACCAACTTGTAGCTTTATTCCGGATCCCCTCTTACCAAAATTTGGTACCTCAGGCGCTTCGTGTAAATTTTTGCCGATTCCATGACCAACAAGCTCTCTTACAACAGAGTATCCGTTTTTTTCGCAATAAGTTTGAATTTCGTAACTGATATCTTGAAGGCGTTTACCAGGTAAGGCTACACCAATTCCTCGGTATAAACTCTCCTTAGTAACCTTCATTAGTTGCATAGTTTCATTTGATATTTCACCTATACTAAATGTATATGCTGAATCTCCATAAAACCCATTCATAAGGACACCACAATCAACAGAAATTATATCGCCGTCAACATAAGGTCGGTTATCTGGTATTCCATGTACAACTTGCTCATTAGGAGAAATGCACAATGAATTTGGAAAACCACCATATCCTTTGAATGCAGGAATGCCACCATTGTCTTTGATGAATTCCTCTGCAATTTTATCCAGCTGCAAACTGGTTACTCCGGGGTTGATGTTTTTAGCAACTTCCGCCAGAGTGCGGGCAACAAGTAAAGAACTATTTCTAATTTGTTCAATCTCTTCAGCGGTCTTATAATAGATCATCTGAAGAAAAAATTAGCTTGTCATACTAACTGGCGAACTTGTGGTAGTCCGACCTTTAATACGCGTATTTTTCATTAATCCATCATATTGACGCATCAATAAATGACTTTCAATTTGTTGGAGTGTATCTAAAACAACACCCACTAAAATTAGCAGTGATGTTCCACCATAAAATTGGGCAAATTTGTTAGAAATGCCAATCATCATAGCAAGTGCAGGTAGAACAGCAATCAAAGCCAAAAATACAGCTCCTGGCAAAGTTATTCTAGACATTATATCATCGATATATTCAGCTGTCTGGCGACCCGGCTGAACACCAGGAACGAATCCACCACTTCTTTTCATCTCTTCAGCCATATTTTTAGGATTGACTGTAATAGCTGTGTAGAAATAAGTGAAAAGAATAATCATAACTGCAAAAGAAAAGTTGTACCAGAAACCAGTAACATTCGAAAATGTTTGCATAACTCCCTGAAGTGATTCAATTCCTGCATAACCAACAACAGTTATCGGAATAAACATGATAGCCTGTGCAAAAATAATTGGCATTACACCAGCAGAATTTACACGCAATGGAATGTATTGACGAATTCCACCAACTTGTTTATTACCTTGAATTCTTTTAGCAACTTGAACAGGAATTCTACGAACACCTTGCACTAGCATTATTGAGAAAATAACAATAAAAAGAAGAATGACTAATTCGATGAGGAACATTACTAGACCTCCTCCTTTTTGTTCAATACGAGATCCAAATTCAGCAATAATTGCAGCCGGTAGATTTGAAATGATACCAACCATGATAATGAGTGAAATACCATTACCAATACCACGATCTGTAATTTTTTCACCCAACCACATAATGAACATAGTACCAGCAACAAGAATAATTGTTGAGGATATCCAAAAGTATGCAGTGTTTTCAGAGATTGCATTAACTCCTAATTGGGAGTTCAAATTAGCTAAATAACCAGGTGCTTGAAAAGCAGTAATTACAACAGTTAGGTAGCGTGTTAATTGGTTCATCTTCTTACGACCACTTTCTCCTTCTTTCTGCATTTTTTGAAAGTAAGGAACCGCAATAGACAAAAGTTGAATTACAATAGATGCCGAAATGTAAGGCATGATACCCAATGCAAAAATGGATGCGTTTGAAAAAGCACCACCCGAAAACATATTCAATAAACCAAGAATACCATCTGAAGATTGTTGCTTAAGAGCCCCTAATGCATTTGGATCAACACCTGGCAATACTACAAATGAACCTAATCTATAAATGAGAAGGAAAAGTAGAGTATTACCGATTTTGGTTCGTAGTTCCTCTACTTTGTATATATTCCGGAAGGTATTGAAAAAATTTTTCATCAGGAAAGTGTTATAATGTTATAGCGCTTCCGCCCTGTGATTCAATTGCAGTTTTAGCAGTTGCTGTGAACGCGTGAACAGTAACAGACATTTTGGTTTTAATTTCACCACGTCCTAATATCTTGATACGATCGTTCTTTGAAGCAAGACCATTTTCTAATAATGTATCGAATGAAATTGTATCGATATTTTTTGCTTCAGCTAGAATTTGAAGTGTATCTAGATTTATTCCACGATATTCTACTCGGTTTATATTCTTAAATCCGAACTTAGGTAATCGGCGTTGAAGTGGCATTTGACCACCTTCAAATCCTGCTTTACTTGAGTAACCTGATCTTGACTTTGCTCCTTTATGACCACGTGTTGATGTTCCACCACGACCAGATCCTTGACCACGTCCTATTCTCTTGCTGCTTTTAACCGATCCTACTGCCGGCTTTAGATTGCTGAGGTTCATAGTTTAATTTATTTCAGATTTCTTCAACAGAAATCAAATGTTTTACTTTATTAACCATACCCAGTATCTGAGGAGTAGCTTCATGTTCTACTGGATTATGCATCTTACGAATACCTAAAGCACGCAATGTCAATTTCTGACGTTCCGGACGATCAATACCGCTTTTAATTTGAGTTATTTTAATTTTAGACATGGCAATCAATTATCCGTTGAATACTTTTTCCATTGAAATACCACGTTGTTGTGCAATAGTAGCAGGGTCACGCATCAAACTTAAAGCTTGAATTGTTGCCTTAACAACATTGTGGGGATTAGAAGAACCTTTTGATTTAGCAAGAACGTCAGTAATTCCAACGCTTTCTAAAACTGCACGCATTGCACCACCGGCTATAACACCTGTTCCGTGAGCAGCTGGTTTCAAAAATACTAATGCTCCACCAAATTTTCCAATTTGTTCATGTGGCACGGTTCCATTAATTACAGGAACTTTTATTAGCGTTTTTTTAGCGTCGTCAACTCCTTTACTAATTGCGTCTGTTACTTCCTTTGCTTTACCTAAACCGTGGCCTACAATTCCTTTTTCATTTCCAACCACAACAATGGCAGAGAATGTAAAAGCACGACCACCTTTTGTAACTTTTGTTACACGATTTACGCCAACTAGCTTATCTTTTAATTCAATTTCGCTAGAGCGAACTCGTTTAATATTTGCGTTTGCCATGATTACTTTAGAATTTTAGACCTCCTTCACGAGCACCTTCAGCAAGTGATTTTATACGACCGTGATATAAATAACCGTTTCTATCAAAACGTACTTCATTTATTCCAGCCTCAAGAGCTTTAGCTGCAATTGCTTTTCCTACAAGAGCTGCTTGTTCGATCTTATTAACTTTTTTTGATGATATTACTTTTTCAGTTGAAGATGCAGCAAGAACTGTGTGGCCTTTACTATCGTCAATTAGTTGAACGTAAATATCTTTATTGCTTCTAAATACACTCATTCGAGGTGCATTTGAATCGCCCGTAACTACTTTGCGGATCCGCTCTTTAATTCGAGCTCTTCTAAATTCTTTAGTGATAGCCATGTTAATTAATGATTCTTATTTCTTACCAGCAGATTTACCAGCTTTACGACGTAATACTTCACCCACAAATTTAATCCCTTTCCCTTTGTATGGTTCAGGTTTTCTTAATGAACGAATTTTTGCAGCCACCATCCCTAATAATTGCTTATCAGAAGATTTCATTATGATAATTGGATTTTTACCACGTTCTGTTTTCGTTTCAACTTGAATTTCCGATGGTAATTCAAATGTAATGTTGTGAGAATATCCTAAAGATAATTCTAACATTTGTCCAGTATTAGAAGCACGATAACCTACACCAACTAATTCTTGTTCGGTTGTAAATCCTTCAGAAACTCCTTTTGCCATGTTAGCAATTAGAGATCTATAAAGTCCGTGTTTAGCTCGTTGATCTTTATCATCATTCTGACGAGAAACAGTTATAGTATTCTCATCAATTTCAAGAATAATAGCTGGATCAACTTGTTGATGTAATTGGCCTAATGGACCTTTAACTGTAATCATGTTTTCAGAAGAAACTGAAACAGTAACTCCATTTGGTAACACAACTGGCATTTTTCCTATACGTGACATAATTCTTTTTCTCTAGGAAGATTAATATATGTAGCAGAGAACTTCTCCTCCAACATTTTCGCGTTTTGCTTCTTTGTCTGTCATTACACCTTTTGATGTAGACAAAATAGCTATACCTAATCCATTAATTACACGAGGAATTTTTTCTACATGTACATATTTTCTTAGTCCTGGTTTGGAAACGCGTGTTAAAGTGCGAATAGCTGGGATTTTAGAAACAGGATGATATTTTAATGCAATTTTGATTACACCCTGAGGATCAGTTGAAGTTGCTTCTTCAAATTTATAACTTAAGATATATCCTTTTTCAAAAAGGATTTTAGTCATTTCCCGCTTTAACTTTGACGATGGAATTTCAGCAACGCGATGGTTTGCATTGATTGCATTTCTTAGTCTAGTTAAATAGTCTGCGATCGGGTCTGTCATTTTAATATTATTTCAGAGTTATTTATTGTAATGAATTACCAACTAGCTTTTGTAATTCCTGGGATTTTCCCATCAGATGCCATTTCACGAAAAGTAATACGTGACAAACCAAATTGACGGATATAACCACGAGGACGACCAGTAAGTTTACAACGATTACGAAGTCTAATTTTCGAAGAGTTTTTCGGAAGTTTTTGAAGTCCAACTGAATCTCCAGCAGCTTTTAGGGCCGCTCTTTTTTCTGCATAACGTTCTACTAATTTCCCCCGTTTAACCTCACGGGCTTTCATACTTTCCTTAGCCATCGCTTACTTATTTTTTTAAATTTTTGAATGGAAGCCCAAATTCACGTAACAATGCAAATGCTTCTTTATCGGTTTCTGCGTTAGTAACAAATGTTATATCCATTCCCATTATACGCGTTACTTTGTCAATATTAATCTCAGGAAAAATGATTTGTTCTGTAACTCCCAATGTATAGTTACCATGACCATCAAATCCTTTATCATTAATTCCACGGAAATCTCTGATCCTCGGAAGAGCAACCACAATTAATCTTTCAAGGAACTCATACATTTTATCACCACGTAAAGTTACACGAGCTCCGATTGGAACACCTTTACGTAATTTGAAGTTGGAGATGTCTTTCTTAGATTTTGTTGCAACTGCTTTTTGCCCAGAAATAATAGTCATCTCAGCAATTGCAGAATCAATTAATTTTTTATCAGAAACAGCTGCACCAATACCTTGATTGATACAAATTTTTTCCAATTTTGGTACTTGCATCTTACTCTTGTAGCCAAACTCACTTAATAGAGTTGCACTAATTTCTTTGCTGTACTTCGTCTTAAGATTGGGTGTATATTCCATTACTTGATAACCTCCCCTGATTTTTTAGAAAAACGAACCATTTTACCATTTGCATCTGCTTTACGGCCAGTGCGAGTTGGTTTGCCAGTTCCTGGCTCAATCAACATAAGGTTGGAAATGTGAACAGGTCCTTCCATTTTGATTATACCACCTTGTGGATACTTTGTACTTGCTTTCGCATGTTTTGATATCATATTGACACCAATTACAATTGCGCGCATTTTCTTCGTGTCAATTTCACGTACTTCACCCATTTGACCTTTTGAGTCACCGGCTAATACTGTTACTTTATCTCCTTTTTTGATGTGAAGTTTCATTGCTCTTTAATATTATTAGAGTACCTCTGGTGCAAGAGAAACAATTTTCATAAACTGTTTTTCACGTAATTCACGAGCTACTGGTCCAAAAATACGTGTGCCTCTTAGTTCGTCATTGTTATTCAATAATACAACTGCATTATCGTCAAATCTAATGTAAGATCCATCTGCACGACGAATTTCTTTTTTAGTGCGAACCACAACTGCTTTTGCTACAGCTCCCTTTTTAGCATTTCCTGAAGGCAGTGCATGTTTAATAGTGACAACGATTTTGTCGCCTACTGAAGCATATCTTTTTTTGGTTCCTCCAAGTACGCGAATACAAAGCACTTCTTTAGCGCCACTGTTATCTGCTACTGTTAATCGGGATTCCTGTTGTATCATGACTCTGTAATAATTCTATTATAATTCAATTATTTTGCGCGTTCGATTATTTCAACCATTCTCCAACGCTTGTTCTTACTCACAGGACGAGTTTCGCTGATCCGAACAGTATCTCCAATACCACAATCGTTTTTATCATCATGTGCAAAAAATGTGGTCGTTTTCTTAACGAATTTTCCGTATTTCGGATGCTTTACTTTTCGCTCAACTGCAACAATAATGGTTTTATCCATTTTGTTGCTTCTTACCAAACCGGTACGTTCTTTACGAAGATTTCTTTCTATTGATTCCATCATCTAATTAATTAGCGGTTGATGTTGATTGGCGCTTATGAAGTTCAGTTTTTAATCGTGCAATACCGCGACGAGTTAATCTTATCTTCAATGGATTTTCTATTTTTGAAACAGTATGCCCAAAAACTAGTTTGGATAATACTTGGGTTTCTTCGGATATTTTCTCTTTCAATTCTTCAACGGAAAGATCTGTAATTTCTATCTGTTTCATATCTTTTATGCAGTTGCTTCGACATAATCGCGGCGAACGATAAATTTCGTTGTTACTGGTAGTTTTTGTGCTGCTAATCGAAGTGCTTCTTTTGCTATTTCCATTGGAACACCTTCAGCTTCAAAAATAATTGTCCCTGGTTTTACTACAGCAACCCAATACTCTGGAGCTCCTTTACCTTTACCCATACGAACCTCTGCAGGTTTTTTGGTAATTGGCTTATCAGGAAAAACACGTATCCAAATTTGACCTTCACGTTTCATGTAACGAGTTACCGCAATACGTGCTGCTTCAATTTGGCGAGCTGTCATCCAAACTCCCTCCATAGCTTTAATTCCGAATGATCCGAACGCTAACTCATGACCTCGAGTAGCATTACCATGCATCTTCATTTTATGCTGCTTCCTGTACTTCGTACGTTTCGGCTGTAACATCTGATTTCTTTATTTCGTGTTTTTAAATCCTTGTCCCTAATATTGATGCTGAAAGATTCAGCCTTCTATTTTGGGGACGGCAAAGATAGTAAGTTGTTTTTATTTTCCAACACGGTATTGCAAAATATTTCAACCTAATTTAATTAAAAAAAAATAATGTTGTTTAAATGACTGTAAGTCAGTCTTTTGTACGTTAATTATTTTCTTTAAAAATATAATTACAAACAAAAAAAGGGAAGTTTAACTTCCCTTTTTTTGTTTGTTTTATGATTTACTTCTCTTATTTCTAGAACGTCCACCACGATCTCTATCACGATCTCTGTCAGGTGATGATGAGCCGCCACTGTTTTTCTGTGCAGCCATTCCAATGTTCGGAGATAGATCTCTTTTACCAAATACCTCACCTTTACAAATCCATACTTTAACACCTAATCTACCATATGTAGTATGTGCTTCTGATAAAGCATAATCAATATCTGCACGTAATGTATGTAGAGGAGTTCTACCTTCTTTGTAACTCTCAACTCGAGCCATTTCTGCACCTCCTAGGCGTCCAGAAACTTTACATTTTATACCTTCAGCACCCATTCTCATAGAAGAAGCTATAGAAGTTTTCATCGCACGACGAAATGAGATTCTTCCTTCTAATTGACGAGCAATGCCATCTGCTACTAAACGTGCATCTAATTCAGGTCTTTTGATTTCAAAAATATTGATTTGAACATCCTTCTTAGTTAACTTTTTAAGTTCCTCTTTCAATTTATCAACTTCTTGTCCTCCCTTACCTATAATGATACCTGGACGAGCCGTATTAATTGTAACAGTAACTATTTTAAGATGTCTTTCAATGACAATTCTAGAAACACCCGCCTTAACAAGGCGAGCACTAAGATACTTGCGGATTTTATGATCTTCTACAAGTTTATCGGCATATTTACGACCTCCATACCAATTAGAGTCCCATCCTCTTACAATTCCTAAACGAAGAGCTATTGGATTACATTTTTGTCCCATGTAATTTGTTTTTCTTTAATTTTTAAATAGCAGCTGTAACTTCTTTTGAATCCAAAACCAAAGTAACATGGTTTGAACGTTTACGAATTCTAAAACCTCTACCTTGAGGAGCAGGTCTTAGTCTCTTAAGCATACGTGCAGCATCAACTTTGATCTCTTTAACGAAAACATTACTGTCTTCAATTCTAAGACCTTCATTCTTTGCTTGCCAATTTGCAATTGCAGATAAGAGAAGTTTTTCAAGACGCAACGCTGCATCTTTATTTGTAAATTTTAATATCGCCAATGCTTTATCTACATCAACACCTCTTACTAAATCTGCAACTAATCGCATTTTACGAGGTGATGTTGGACAATCATTTAATTTGGCAAATGCAATTGTTTTTCTCTCTGCCTTCATTGCATCGGCACGGAGTTTTTTTCTAGCTCCCATGGTTTTTTCGGATAAAGAACGTTAATGATTATTTTCTTCCCTTGTCCTTACGATTACCCGCATGACCACGGAAAGTACGCGTTGGAGCAAATTCTCCAAGTTTGTGACCAACCATGTTCTCGGTAACATAAACCGGGATGAATTTGTTGCCATTATGAACGGCGATTGTTTGACCAACAAAATCTGGTGAAATCATGGAACGTCTTGCCCATGTTTTGATTACAGATTTTTTTCCTGATTCAATCATGGAGTATACTTTACGCTCCAGTTTGAAATCAATAAAAGGTCCTTTTTTTAGTGAACGGCTCATTTGTTTTGATTCTCAGGTGTTGATAATTATTTTTTACGACGCTCTATGATGTACTTCGTGCTGTGATTCTTCGGTGCACGAGTTTTGTATCCTTTAGCTGGTATTCCATTTCTGCTACGTGGATGACCTCCTGAAGAGCGTCCTTCACCTCCACCCATCGGGTGATCAACAGGATTCATTGAAACACCTCGGTTACGTGGTCTTCTTCCTTGCCAACGAGTACGTCCTGCTTTACCTGAACGAACTAATCGGTGATCCGGATTTGAAACTGTTCCTAATACTGCTAAACATGTAGCTAATATCATTCGAGTTTCTCCAGAAGGAAGTCTTACAATAACGTATTTTCCATCTTTTGCAGTTAATTGAGCTGAAACACCCGCACTTCTAACGAATTGAGCACCTTGCCCAGGACGTAACTCGATATGGTGAATCATAGATCCAAGAGGAATATCTCTTAGAAATAAAGCATTTCCTGGCTCAACTGGAGCATTTGTTCCAGACATGATTGGATGCCCTACTTCAACCCCGTTTGGAGCAATAATATACCTTTTTTCTCCATCTGCATATTGAAGTAATGCAATACGAGCAGATCTATTAGGATCATATTCGATTGATTTAACAACAGCTGGAACATCGTGTTTATCACGTTTGAAATCAATCAAACGATAACGTTGTTTGTGACCACCACCAATGTAGCGCATAGTCATTTTTCCGCTGTGGTTACGTCCACCGGATTTCTTTTGCTTAACCAACAATGATTTCTCCGGCTCGCGGGTAGTTACATCGCTGTAAGTGTCAGCTACCTTAAAACGGGTACCTGGTGTAATTGGATTGAATTTTCTAAGTCCCATTTCTTATCAAATGTTACTGTAAAAGTCGATTGAATCTCCCGCTTTCAATTGAACAATTGCTTTTTTGCAATTCCCAACTAAACCAGAGTTAACTCCACTTTTAGTGTTACGCATTTTTACTTTGCCGATGTATTTCATCGTGCGGATATTTTCTACAGATACGCCATAAAGTTTTTCAATGGCATTTTTGATTTCAATTTTGTTGGCTTCTGAATGAACCACAAAACCAAAGCGGTTCATCTTCTCGGATTGTCCGCTCATCTTTTCTGTGATGATAGGTTTGATGATGATGCTCATAATTAATTTTGTGCTAGAAGGTTTTCAATTGATTGAACAGAATTCTCAAATAAAACGATACTGCTCGCATTTAGAATATCATAGGTATTCAAATCGCTAGCTATTACAACTTTACTTCTTTGAATGTTGCGAGAAGATAGATATAAATTTTCGTTCATTTCTGGAACTACAACAAGTGTTTTCTTATCAGAAACTTTAAGTTTATTAAGAATGCTGTTGTAGTTTTTTGTAGATGGTTTGTCAAAATTGAAATTCTCAACTAAAACAATTCCATTTTCCAAAGCTTTGTATGTAAGGGCTGATTTACGAGCCAATTGCTTCACTTTTTTATTCAAGCGGAAAGAATAATCTCTTGGACGTGGTCCGAAAATTCTACCTCCACCAACAAAAACTGGTGATTTAATACTACCCGCACGAGCACCACCTGTACCCTTTTGGCGTTTTAATTTTCTAGTAGAACCAGATACTTCAGCACGTTCTTTTGACTTGTGTGTACCTTGTCTGCGATTTGCAAGAATCTGCTTAACATCAAGATAAATAGCGTGATCGTTCGGTTCGATACCGAAAATGTCTTTACTTAAAGAAATTTTTCGGCCGGTCTCTTGACCGTTGGAGTTGTATACTGCGAGTTCCATGTTACTTCTCAATCATTACGTAAGAACCTTTTGGACCTGGTATAGCACCTTGCACAACGATAAGATTCTGTTCGGGTAAAACTTTCAATACGATTAGATTTTGCACTTTAACTCGCGCTCCACCTGTTCTTCCTGCCATGCGCATTCCTTTAAAAACGCGAGATGGATACGATGATGCTCCCAATGAACCTGGAGCACGAAGACGATTATGCTGACCGTGGGTTGCCATACCAACACCACTAAATCCGTGACGTTTTACAACCCCTTGAAATCCTTTTCCTTTTGAAGTACCAATGATACTAACAAATTCACCTTCTTCGAACAATTCAACATTGATTGTACTTCCAAGTGCATGTTCTACTTCAAAATTGCGAAACTCTGCTAATTTACGCATTGGGTTGGAATTTGCTTTCGCAAAGTGACCTTTCATCGCAGCAGTAGTATGCTTCTCTTTTTTCTCGTCAAACGCCAGTTGAACTGCGCTATAACCATCAGTTGAGATGGTTTTGACTTGCGTAACAACGCAAGGACCAGCTTCTATAATTGTGCATGGTATGTTCTTACCAGCGGCACTGTAGATACTAGTCATACCGATTTTTTTTCCGATTAGACCTGACATTTTATTTTAATTGTGTTATGAAAATTTTTCTTAATTATTACACTAGACTTTAATTTCAACTTCTACACCGCTAGGAAGCTCTAATTTCATTAGAGCATCAACAGTTTTTGAAGTAGTGCTATAAATGTCTAACAAACGCTTGTATGAACAAAGTTGAAATTGTTCACGTGCTTTTTTGTTAACGTGAGGAGATCTTAATACTGTGAAAATCTTTTTGTTTGTAGGAAGAGGAATAGGACCACTTACAACAGCGCCAGTAGATTTTACTGTTTTAACGATTTTCTCAGCCGACTTGTCTACTAAATTGTAGTCGTAAGACTTGAGTTTAATTCTGATTTTTTGGCTCATGATAAATATAAAGAACGATTATGCATTTGCTGTTTTACCTTTTGCTTTTGCGATTACTTCATCAGCTACGTTTCTTGGTGCTTCAGAATAATGCGACGGCTCCATTGTAGATGTAGCGCGACCTGAAGAAATAGTTCTCAATGTTGTTACATATCCAAACATTTCACTCAAAGGAACTTTTGCACGAATAACTTGAGCGCCACCGCGACTATCCATTCCTTCTAACTGCCCACGACGCTTGTTTAAGTCTCCGATAATATCTCCCATGTAATCCTCAGGAGTTACTACTTCAACTTTCATAATTGGCTCAAGCAATACTGGTTTAGCTTTTGGTAAGGCTTCACGGAATGCTGCTTTAGCACAGATTTCGAATGATAAAGAATCGGAATCGACAGCATGGTAAGAACCATCACTTAATGTTACTTTAAGGCTATCCATTGTATAACCAGCTAGTACACCATTTTGCATTGCTGTTTTAAATCCTTTTTCCACAGATGGAATGTATTCACGTGGAATATTACCTCCAACAACCGCATTTAAAAACTGAAGACCTTCTTTTCCTTCGTCAGCAGGACCAATAGTAACAACGATATCGGCGAATTTACCACGACCACCAGACTGTTTCTTGTAAACTTCACGGTGATTAATTGTTGCAGTAATAGCTTCTTTGTAATTTACTTGAGGAGCACCTTGATTACACTCAACTTTGAACTCGCGTTTCAAACGGTCAAGGATAATTTCTAAGTGAAGCTCACCCATACCACTGATAATTGTTTGTCCAGAATCCTCATCTGTTTTTACTCGGAATGTAGGATCTTCTTCAGCAAGTTTAGATAGTGCCATTCCCAATTTGTCTACGTCAGCTTGAGTTTTTGGCTCAATAGCAACACCGATAACTGGATCAGGGAAGTTCATAGCTTCAAGAACGATTGGGTTCTTTTCGTCACATAGTGTATCTCCAGTTTTAATATCTTTAAATCCTACTGCAGCTCCAATATCACCTGCTTCAATATACTCGATTGAGTTTTGCTTGTTTGCATGCATTTGGAAAATACGGCTGATACGCTCTTTGTTACCACTACGAGTGTTTAGAACATAAGAACCAGCATCAAGATGTCCTGAATATGCACGGAAGAAGCAAAGACGGCCTACGAATGGATCTGTAGCAATTTTAAATGCAAGAGCAGTAAAAGGTTCTTTCACATCTGGACGACGAACAACTTCTTCACCACTATCTGGGTTTGTTCCAACAATGTTTTCTTTATCTAACGGACTTGGCATTAGTTCCATTACTAAATCGAGCATTGTTTGGACTCCTTTATTTTTAAAGGCTGTTCCACAAACCATTGGAACAATTTTATTAGCAACACACGCTTGACGCAATGCAGTTAAAATTTCACGTTCCGTAATAGATTCTGGAGCTTCAAAGAATTTCTCCATCAAACTATCGTCAAATTCAGCAATTGCTTCAAGAAGTTTTCCTCTCCATTCAGTTGCTTCTTCCAACATATCTGCTGGAATTGGAACCTCGTTAAAAGTCATTCCTTTATCAGCTTCATTCCATTCAATACCACGGAAGTTGATCAAGTCAACCACACCGCGGAATGTTTCTTCAGCACCAATCGGTAATTGAAGAGGAATTGGATTACCACCAAGTACTTCTTTCACTTGCTTAACTACAGCAAGGAAATCAGCTCCTTGACGATCCATCTTATTAACAAATCCTAAACGCGTAACGTTGTAGTTATTTGCCAAACGCCAGTTTGTTTCTGATTGTGGCTCAACACCATCAACCGCTGAGAACAAGAAAACCAATCCATCCAATACACGAAGAGAACGATTTACCTCAACTGTAAAGTCAACGTGACCTGGAGTATCGATAATGTTCAATTTGTATTTATTATCACGATAGTTCCAAAAGCAAGTAGTTGCTGCTGAAGTAATGGTGATACCACGTTCTTGCTCCTGAACCATCCAGTCCATAGTAGCGGCTCCGTCGTGAACTTCACCAATTTTGTGATTTACACCGGTGTAGTAAAGAATACGTTCGGTTGTAGTGGTTTTACCCGCATCAATATGCGCAGCAATTCCGATGTTTCTTGTATATTGAAGATCGTGAGCCATGACGTTCTTTTGTACTTCTTTAAATTAAAATCTGAAATGTGAAAATGCTTTGTTTGCTTCAGCCATTCTGTGGGTATCTTCTTTCTTCTTGTGAGCAGAACCTTCACCTTTTGAAGCTGCTACAATTTCAGAAGCTAAACGCTGAGCCATAGATTTCTCATTACGTTTACGAGAATACATAATCATCCATTTCATTCCCAAAGCGATTTTACGATCTGGACGAATTTCCATTGGAATCTGAAAAGTAGCTCCACCAACACGGCGGCTTTTTACTTCAACAGTTGGACTTACGTTTTCTAAAGCTCGTTTCCAAACTTCATGTCCGTTTTCTTCTGTTCTTTTCTCAACGATATCTACTGCATCGTAAAATATTGCATAAGCAATACTTTTTTTTCCGTCAAACATTAAGTTGTTAACGAAACGCGTTACCAAAGGATCATTAAATCTTGGATCTGGTGTGCGGGCAATTCGTTTGGGGGTGGTCTTTCTCATGGTGCGAAAGGAATACTATATGCTTAAATTATTTCTTTTTGCCTTTACCAGCAACAGCTGCCGGTTGTCCTGGTTTAGGACGTTTTGTTCCGTATTTTGAACGACGTTGGTTACGTCCTTCTACTCCTGAAGTATCGAGAGCACCACGAACAATGTGGTAACGTACTCCCGGTAGATCTTTAACACGACCACCGCGGATTAGTACAATACTATGTTCTTGTAAGTTGTGACCTTCTCCTGGAATGTATGCGTTAACTTCTTTCGTATTCGTTAAACGAACACGAGCAACTTTACGCATTGCAGAATTTGGTTTCTTAGGAGTCGTTGTGTATACGCGTGTACACACACCTCTACGCTGAGGACATGAATCCAAGGCTGGACTCTTACTCTTAGTGGCGTTGGGCGTGCGGCCCTTACGTACAAGCTGCTGAATAGTAGGCATGCTTTTAGGCGTTGATTTTATGAATGTTAAAGACTATTATATCTATTTTGCCCAATTTTTGGGAGCGCAAAGATAAGAACTACTTTCTAATTCACAACTAGATGTGTGAAAAATAATTCCACATTTATTTTTTTTATCTCTCTTTTCGGAAATGGGAACTTCATTATTCCGCTAAATGCTTATTAACAAGGCTGTTTATATTGTTGCAAATTTTTCACATATTATTTATCAGTTTAAAAGAATTAAGATTTTTTCATTGTTTACTTTTGCATCATGTCTGATAGTTTTTTAAATGAATTAAATCCAATTCAACGACAAGCCGTTGAAAATACCCAAGGGCCCGTAATGATTATTGCTGGAGCTGGTTCCGGAAAAACGCGTGTTCTAACATACCGAATTGCTCATTTGCTTAATTCCGGGGTAGATGCTTTTAATATTTTGTCTTTGACGTTTACGAATAAAGCAGCTCGCGAAATGAAGGAACGTATTCACAAAATCGTGAAGGGTTCCGAAGCTTCTAATCTTTGGATGGGAACATTCCATTCTGTTTTTGCTCGCATTTTAAGATTTGAAGCTGAAAAACTGGGTTATCCATCCAATTTTACTATATATGATACAGATGATTCCAAAAGTCTCATCAAAACAATTTTGGGTGAAATGCAATTGGATGACAAAATTTATAAGCCATCTCTTGTTCTCAATAGAATTTCAAATGCGAAGAATAATCTAATTTCAGCTGCTCAATACCTTGCTCAACCAGAAGTGTTAGATGAAGATCGACAAGCTGGAAAACCCAAATTGGGCTTGGTCTATGAAGCATATGAAAAACGTTGTTTTAAAGCATCCGCAATGGATTTTGATGATTTGCTTTTTAAAACCAATGTCCTTTTAAAGAAGTATCCCGAAGTTCTGTATAAGTATCAACAGAAATTTCGGTACATCCTAGTTGATGAGTATCAGGACACTAATTTTAGTCAATACCTAATCGTAAAGAAATTAGCGGCTATGTATCAAAATATTTGTGTCGTTGGTGACGATGCTCAAAGTATTTATGCGTTTCGTGGAGCCAATATTCAAAACATCTTAAACTTCGAAAAAGATTATCCAGAACTCAAAATATTTAAACTTGAACAAAATTATCGTTCTACCAAAAACATCGTTGACGCAGCTAACAGTGTCATTCGTAATAATAAAGAACAATTAAAAAAGGTTGTGTGGACTGATAATGTTGTTGGAGAGCGTATTCGTTTACTGAAAGCAAGTACAGACAATGAAGAGGGCACAATGGTCGCAAATGGCATATTCGATTTAAGAATGAATATGCAACTACCCAATAGCGACATTGCCATTTTATACAGAACGAATTCCCAAAGCAGGGCAATGGAAGAATCGCTTAGGAAACGTGGTATTCCTTATCGCATATATGGTGGCTTATCGTTTTATAAACGAAAGGAAATTAAAGACCTCTTAGCCTATTGCCGTTTAACCATAAATCCAAATGATGAAGAAGCGCTGAAACGGGTTATTAATTATCCAGCCCGTGGAATAGGAAAAACTTCGCTCGAAAAGATCATTGTTGCTGCAGGGCAGCATGGTAAGAGTTTATGGGATATTATTGAAGGGATGGCTTTGTATAGGCCATTGAATGGAGCTTCTGCTCAAAAAGTCGTTGACTTTGTGACCATGATTAAGAGTTTTCAGCATGGCTTAAAGACAGCATCCGCTTACGATTTAGCACTTCACATTGCTCGTTCATCAGGATTATTAAAGGAACTTGGAATTGACAAAACCCCTGAAGGAATTAGCAAGCACGAAAACGTTCTGGAATTATTGAATGGTATTCAGGAGTTTGTTCATACACTCCCAGAAAGTGATGATGAAGTGGCAGACCGTACATTGGATGTTTTCATGCAAGATATTGCTTTACTGACCGATGCCGATGAGGATGAAAAAGAAGATCCCAACAGAGTTTCTTTAATGACGATTCATGCTGCAAAAGGATTGGAATATCCTGCGGTATTTGTAGTTGGAATGGAAGAGAATCTTTTTCCCTCTCAACTCTCATTAAATAGTCGCGAGGAATTGGAAGAAGAACGTCGTTTGTTTTATGTTGCCATAACCCGCGCAGAAAAATACCTTACGTTATCGAGTGCAACAACGCGTTATCGTTGGGGGCAAATTACCCATGCAGAACCAAGTCGCTTTTTAGAAGAAATTGATCCTTCATTATTAGATGTACCTGTTGCCTCCGAACCGAAGGGCTTTTTGGATTTCAGTTCCGATCGCTCCGACTTTGGAGGTTTTACTCCCAGAAACACTTCAAATACATTCAAAACAAAGACCACGAAACCGCAGGAATTAAACCCAATTCAACCCAAAAAAGGATTTACTCCTTTGAAAAAAATCAATCCAGATATTCCTCAAAATTCCAATAATAAATCAACATTTATTCCCGATGATGTTAGCAAATTG
>JBIPLZ010000130.1:0-6219 GCA_044369395.1 Flavobacteriales bacterium
TGATGAAATTGAGATCCAATTAGCACATCAGCACATCAAAAATATCAGCACATCGAATAAATAGCATATCAAAATATCAGCACATTATATTGCAACAATATTCCCTTTCTCAGGACTAATGTATTTTTGAGGAATCACGTTTAAAATGGTTTTGCTTAATGCATCCGTGAGGCGCTGTTTAACCACTTGCCGGCGGGTTATGAGGCTGATTTCTCGGACTGGTTCGGGTGTTTTAAAATAGCGTAAATGATCGCGTTGCTCATCACTGAAATTTCGGGTGGCTAATTCGGGTAATAAAGTCATGCCGCCGTTTTTTTCTACCAGACCTTTGAGTGTTTCGATGCTTCCCGCTTTTAAATGTACTTGGATAGTATCTGAATTTGCGTCTTGTTTTTGACACAGATTTAAAACCTGGGAGCGAAAACAATGTCCTTCAGCAAGCAGCCATAGACGAGCCAAACTGATATCGGCAATGGTTATGGATGCTTTCTTCATCAATGCTTCGTTCGACGATAAATAGGCAACAAAGGGTTCGTAAAACAAGGGCTGTTCGTGCAATCCGCTTTCGGGAAGGGGAGTAGCTGCAATGCCCGCATCGAGTTCGTCGCGTTTTAGTTTAGCAATGAGGTTTGCTGTGGTTACTTCTTCAATTTCCAATTCCACCTTGGGATACAGGGTTTGAAATTCGCCTAAAAATAAAGGTATAATGTAGGGTGCAACAGTTGGGATAAATCCGATTCGTAACAAACCATGCAGCTCTTCAGAACTATCGCGCACCTGCTCTTTTATACGTTTTCCCAATTGAACCATTTGTCGTGCTTCATCCAAAATACGAATGGCTGCATCGGTAGGAACAACGGGCTGTTTACCTCGATCGAAAAGCGCTACGCCCAATTCATCCTCCAGTTTTTTCAGCTGCATACTCAAGGTAGGTTGCGATACAAAACAGGCCTCCGCCGCACGTGCAAAATGTCGGTGTGTGTCGACAGCTATTAAGTATTCGATTTGAGTGAGGGTCATCGGGATGAATTTAAAACGAAAATAGACAAAATCGATACGTCGATAAAAACTGAAAAATAGAATCTTTGAAATTAGAATTCGTCCTTTCTTTTACTTTTTTGGGGGATAACATGCATGGATGAACATTCGATTTATAGATTTTGATGTTCATAATGTGCGTAGAAATCCCCTTATCGATTTTTTATATCTTCCAATTGAAATGATATATTTGCCAATAAAATTTGAAGAAATGACCCAATCGACTATTGCTCCAATGATGCCTTCTGCTTCGCGTCACGGTTTTTTTCTAGGATTTTCATTGGTGGTGATGCAAACCATCTTTTATTTAGCTGATATTAAGCAAGATTCAGCTTTAGGTTACCTATCATATATCATATTATTTGTTGGACTTTTCCTATCAGTTCGTAATTACCGCGATGAACTCAACGCTGGTTTAATCAGTTATGGCCGCTCGGTAGGATATGGAGTTGTTGTATCCTTAATGGCAGGAATTATCTCATCTGCTTTTATTTTCATTTTGTACCAATACATCGACACATCCTTTTTACCAAGAATGTTACTTGAAGGGGAAATTAAACTAGAAGAACAAAATCTTCCACCCGATCAATTGGAAATTGCTTTGGAAATAAACCAGAAAATGTTAACTCCTTTTGCTGTTTCAATGATGTCCATTTTAGGATATGTATTTATGGGAACACTTTTCAGTTTGGTTGTTGCAGTGTTTCTCAAGAAAGAAGATGAGGGATTTAACTCATTTAACAAAGACACCATCTAATGATTGATATTTCTGTTGTTGTTCCTCTTTATAACGAGGATGAATCGCTACCTGAATTGTGTGCATGGATTTCGCGGGTGATGATTGAAAACGGATTTAGCTGGGAAGTAATTCTGGTGGATGATGGTAGCAACGACAATTCTTGGGAAGTGATTCGATCATTGCAAGCTTCCGATTCGCACATTCGAGGTATTCGCTTTCGTCGCAATTACGGTAAATCGGGTGCGTTAAACGTAGGCTTTGAAGCATGTAATGGGAATGTTGTCATTACGATGGATGCAGACTTGCAAGACAGTCCGGACGAAATTCCGCAACTATACCGCATGATTTCCGAAGAGGGGTTTGATTTGGTGAGTGGTTGGAAACAAAAACGCTTCGATCCCATCACCAAAACATTGCCGACAAAGCTTTTCAATTGGGCTGCTCGCAAAATGAGTGGTATTTATCTGCACGATTTCAATTGCGGCCTAAAAGCATACAAAAACGATGTGGTGAAAAGCATCGAAGTGTATGGCGAAATGCACCGATACATTCCCGTTCTTGCTAAATGGGCAGGATTTAAAAAGATTGGCGAAAAGGTTGTTCAACATCGCGCAAGAAAATATGGTGTGACTAAATTTGGCTGGGAACGCTTTGTAAACGGATTCCTCGATTTGTTAAGCATCACGTTTGTTTCTCGATTTGGAAAACGTCCTATGCATCTTTTCGGTCTTATTGGGACCTTAAGTTTCATTATTGGATTTATTATCGCTGCGTATTTAACATTCGCGAAGTTTGCTTACCAAGCATACAAAATGACCGATCGACCTATATTCTATTTTGGATTGTTCTTTATGGTGGTTGGAACGCAAATGTTTCTTGCAGGATTCTTAGGTGAACTCATCTCCCGCAATGGACACGATCGCAACAACTATCAAGTACGCGAGCGTTTGGGATAATTTCATTTGCATCTCAGCCAATGTTAAGTTCGGACTTTTCTAAAGAGTATGAACTTCATAAAAACTAAATCAATTCACAGGCGATTCTTAGATGTAATTCAAATTGTTTTTAGCAAACAAATAAGCCTAAATATCTTTAAACTAAATAGCAGATGTTAAAGAAAATAGCAATTCCATTGCTTTTACTAATCATAGGCATACTAGTTTATTTAATGGCTTCTGAGACAATTGAACGCACTCTATTTTCTCAGCAAAAAATTATGAGGATTGATAACGACCCTTTTCTAAAGAAATCATTAAGTTATCTATCTAATGAAGACATAAAGAACTTGAGGTTAACTTACAAAGTCCAATTGGCACAATTAGACCAACTAAAGTCTTATACTATTGCTCTTATAACCTTTTGCGGATTACTACTCATATCCTTTATTACATTTAAACCAAATTATTCAGTCAAAAAGTTTGATGGCCTCACCTTAATGGTTTCATATATTCTACTGATTTTTATACTATTTACAATTTTCAAAATATTTATTGATGAATTCGAAGACGGACATAATGCAACATCCAGTATCAGAATAAATACCGAAATTATTCTAATGATAATTTCACCATTGATTTTTTATGCAACTCTCAAAATGAATAAATTCGAGATTAGCAAGAATATGCATCAAGAGAAATGGATAACTAATTTAGCATCAGTCCTGTTTATAATCAGTGGATTAATTGCCTTAATTATTGGAATCGGGATCCTATCGACTCCGGATGTTAGTAAGTTTACTAGTTAGAAACATAGAAACAATTAACAGGAATAAACAACAGGATATAAAATCGGAACTTTTAATCGGGAAGTAATTCTATTCGCAGAATTTTCGCACCTATTTCCAATTGGTGAACAATGTCCATTCCCTTGGTAACTTTCCCAAATGCCGTATAACGCCCGTTTAAATGCGGAGTGCGCGTGTGGGTAATAAACCACTGACAACTCTCAGTATCGGGGCCAGCACTTGCCATGCCTAACACGCCTTCATCAAATTTCCGATGTGTAAATTCACTGCGAATAGTTTGCATGGTGCTTCCAAAACCATCGCCACGCGGACAACCATCTTGAATTACAAAACCAGGAACCACGCGATGTAATCGTTTATTTGTGTAAAATTGATCTTGAATAAGTTTCACAAAATTCGCCACTGTTCCAGGTGCGTCATTCACCCATAATTCAGCTTCAATGCTGCCAAATTCCGTAACAATGGCAATGTGTTGATCGACTGGAATACGTTCTACCAAATCCCAATCTATTGGATGATTAAAATCCGGTTTTAAATCACCTTCAACTGACTTTCCTTCCAAAAAACGCAAAGTTTTTAAAAGTTCAGTATACGATTCAATGTCGCGCGGTAAACGCATTTTTGTCATTGCATCATCTAAAAATTTCACATCATCATAAGGAATTGGCAATATACTTTTGGAAGCTCCAAGTAAAGTGGTATCGCGCAAATAAGCTGCTCCCAAAGCAACCAAACTAACATCATACGTTGCAATACAATCTAAAATAACTTCTTTAAAATGTTCTTCTAAGGTTTGAGTTGATGTCGCCTTTTCCCAATTTGCTGCATATTCAGGAAATCGTTTACTGGAGCGGATTTTCAAGAGAGCCTCAAAACAAAACTCACGAATTAATATGCTAGACGTATTGAAACATTCTTCTTCAAGAAATCGCAGATTAGTAAAATCGGCAGATAAGGATTTGACAATATAACCGCGCACATATTCATCCTTTTCGGCAGCATAATTTCTCTTTAAAACTTTCGATATTTCTGAAGATTCAACTGAATTACTTTTCGATAAAAGATATTCGTATTCGTAATATTTCGTTCGGGGAGATTTTTCGACTGAAACACATTTCTTTAACAAATCAAGACTGATGTCATTTTCGTGATTCAGAAGGTATTCGGCTGCAGTTTCGCGAATATGTGGATGTTCATCGGAAAGTGCTTGTTGAATCAGTTTCAATGCCGATGAACTTTTCCAAGAAGAAATGCCTCGTAATATGGATAATCGACAGAGGTATTCTTTTTCAGATTTGAAGAGATTATCGATAAATACAAAATCATTTTCTCCAGAAATGGCAATACATTTTATTAAAACAGAACGTGTTGAAACATTTGATTCATCAGAAATTATAGATTTAATTTTATCGTGTGAGGATGAAATATCCGCTTTTGCTTTCGACAATGCCGAAGCTGCATAAAAACGACATTCACCATCAATTGTCACTAATTCAGTTAATAAGGGAACGATATTCGATTGTTCGGGATGTTTCCGAATCGAATAAAATAATGCTTCTGCCAGAGATTCATTAAAATCGGAATCGATTTCTTTTTTATTCTTTAAAAGAATTTCTGCACCATCGCATTTTCCTATGGCAATTAATAACTCATTTTTTACAGATGAATTTTCTTCCACCTGGAAACATTGATAAAGTGAATCCCCAATCGTTTCTTTTTGATATTGCCCCAAAGCAAATGCGGCCGCTTTTCGAACATTTGCAACCTTATCGGATTTTAAAATTTTAAATAAAGGTTCAATGGCTTCCTTCGAATTCATCGAACCGAAAAGTAAACAGGCATATTCGCGAATTTCATCCGATTCATTTTGCAAATACTCTATCAGAATCTCCGCGTTGCGCTCATCAGCAAAATTATACACATGCCTTATCGTGTCTTTTTTAAAATGATTTGATTGGCCACAACTCAAAAACAAGAATATGCAAATCACAAGACAATGTGAATAAAAATTTTTCTTAATAATAAGATTATACATCATTACAGTGGAATTCAGCAAAAATAGGGCTTTTAAAATAAATTAATCGATTTTTAAAAATCCGCTTTTTATTTAGGTAATCTGAAGCATTAAAATAACTAACAACATGTTTATATACACTTAATATAAGTTAGGCAAATTCGAACAACCAAAGATTGAATACAAAATGAACCAATCAAGACGTAAAGTTGACCTAGTTGTTATATCTGATGTGCATTTAGGAACGTATGGTTGCCATGCAAAAGAATTGACTGAATATTTGAGAAGTATTCATCCAAATATATTAGTTCTAAATGGCGATATCATTGATGGTTGGGCATTTTCGAAATCCTATTTTCCAGGAAGTCACCACCAAGTTCTCATGGAAATAATGAATCTATTGGCACTTGGAACTACAGTGTATTATATTACGGGAAATCATGATGAGATGCTCAGAAGATTCTCTGATTTAAACTTAGGTAATTTTAATTTGGTTGATAAACTCGTATTGCAATTAGATGGAAAAAGGGCATGGATTTTCCACGGTGATGTATTTGATTTATCAGTTAATACTGGAAAATGGTTAGCGAAAATAGGCGGAAAAAGTTATGATTATTTAATTGTTTTAAATCGTATCATCAATTGGATGCTGATTAAAATGGGAAGAGAAAAGATTTCGATTTC
>JBIPLZ010000132.1:0-6195 GCA_044369395.1 Flavobacteriales bacterium
GCTATTAATCCATTACTTCAATATCAAGCTCAAATTAGTGGACCAGGAACATTACATATATATAATTAAAAAATCCCTGCCGCAATAAAGCAACAGGGATCTATAAGTGTAACAAGAATAGGATTAATAGCGGTAATATTCTGGTTTGAATGGTCCCTTAGGTTCTACTCCAATATATTCTGCCTGATCTGTTGAAAGAACATCTAATTCAACACCAATTTTAGCAAGGTGTAAACGAGCTACTTTTTCATCCAAATATTTAGGAAGAACGTATACTTTTTTCTCATAGTTAGATGTATTCATCCACAACTCTAATTGAGCAAGTACTTGATTTGTAAATGATGCTGACATTACAAATGATGGGTGACCAGTTGCACATCCAAGATTTACCAGACGGCCTTCAGCCAAAACTATAATTTCTTTTCCATCGATGTTGTACAAATCAACTTGTGGCTTAATGGTATCTTTTGTATGACCATAAGCACCATTTAACCAAGCCATATCAATTTCTGTATCAAAGTGACCAATGTTGCATACGATAGCTTTGTCTTTCAATGCACGGAAATGACGTTCTGAAACAATATTCATGTTTCCTGTAGCGGTAACAACAATATCAGCTTCTTGGATAGCGGTTTCCATTTTCTTTACTTCAAACCCTTCCATTGCAGCTTGTAATGCACAAATTGGATCGATTTCAGTAACAATTACACGAACTCCAGAATTTTTCAATGAATCGGCAGAACCTTTACCTACATCACCGTAACCTGCAACAACAGCAACTTTACCTGCCATCATAACATCAGTCGCGCGACGAATAGCATCTACCAAAGACTCACGACATCCGTATTTATTGTCGAATTTAGATTTAGTAACTGAATCGTTGATATTTATTGCAGGAATTAATAATGTTCCTTTTTTCATGCGCTCATACAAACGATGAACTCCTGTTGTTGTTTCTTCAGAAAGTCCACGAATACCTGTTGCAAGTTCAGGATAGCTATCAAAAACCATATTGGTTAAATCGCCACCATCATCCAAAATCATATTCAATGGCTTGCGCTCAGGTCCAAAATGAAGTGTTTGTTCAATACACCAATCAAATTCTTCAGCAGTCATGCCTTTCCAAGCATAAACTGGAATACCAGCAGCAGCAATTGCAGCAGCTGCATGATCTTGCGTACTGAAAATGTTGCATGATGACCAAGTTACTTCAGCACCCAAAACAACAAGTGTTTCAATAAGAACTGCAGTTTGAATTGTCATGTGAAGACAACCTGCAACACGTGCACCTTGTAAAGGCTTACTTGCGCCAAATTCTTCGCGAAGTGCCATTAAACCTGGCATTTCGGCTTCTGCTAGACGGATTTCTTTGCGACCCCACTCAGCTAGTGAGATGTCTTTTACTTTAAAAGGTATGTAGTTTTCCACAGCTACGTTGTTTTCCATGTGAATATTTATTTCGGGCGCAAATATAAAACAAGTTCATCCAATTACAGATTTTAATGTTGAAATCTTTCTAGAATTCGTTTCAATTAAATTAGCATTATTACGATTTTTACCTATTGAATGGATGTACGTTGCGTTCGACAGTTTGTCAGTTCAATTTCTGTTGGCACGATAGCTGAAATTCGTTCATATAATTTTGTTTCTTTACATCCTTAAATATTTGGAAAATGTTCAATAACGACGAATTCAGAAAATACGCGGTTAAGCATCGCGGAATAAGCTCAAGTTCATTAGATAGCTACACATCTATTACTTCCGATTACATTTCGCCCACCATTATTGAAGAGCGTCAACTAAATGTTGCTCAAATGGATGTGTTCTCCCGATTGATGATGGATCGCATTATTTTTTTAGGAGTAGGCATCAACGATTATGTGGCCAATATTGTGCAAGCACAGTTGCTTTTCCTTGAAAGTGTGGATGCTAAAAAAGATATACAAATATATATGAACACTCCTGGCGGATCTGTTTATGCAGGTTTGGGTATTTATGATACCATGCAAATCATAGCGCCAGATGTGGCAACAATTTGTACCGGAATGGCCGCATCAATGGGTGCTGTATTATTATGTGCTGGTGAAAAAGGGAAGCGTACTGCATTGAAACATGCACGTGTAATGATTCACCAACCAATGGGTGGTGCTCAAGGACAAGCTTCCGACATCGAAATTACTGCACGTGAAATTCAAAAGTTGAAAAAAGAATTGTACGATATTATTGCCGGACATTCAGGTCAAGAGTACGATAAAGTAGAGAAAGACAGCGACCGCGATTATTGGATGACCTCAGAAGAAGCCAAAGCATACGGAATGATTGATGAGATTCTGACACGTAAGAAATAATTTTTTAATGGAACGGATTAAAGAGAAGTGCTCATTTTGTGGGAGAAGCAAGAAAGAAACAGCTATTCTTATAGCAGGTTTGGATGCATTTATATGTGATGCTTGCGTTACCCAGGCCTTCCAAATTGTTTCCGAAGAAATAAACGAAAGAAAAGATGGTTCGGTTAAACAGGAACTCACTCTTTTAAAACCATCCGAAATTAAATTGCATTTGGATGAATATGTAATAGGACAAGACGAAGCCAAAAAGATACTTTCCGTTGCGGTCTACAATCATTATAAACGTCTTTCACAAAAGAGTTTTAAGAAAGATGAGAACACTGAAATTGAAAAATCTAACATCATTTTAGTTGGAGAAACAGGTACTGGAAAAACGCTTCTTGCACGAACTATTTCCAGAATCCTGAACGTCCCATTCTGCATTGCAGACGCAACAGTTCTTACGGAAGCAGGTTATGTGGGTGAAGATGTAGAAAGTATTCTTGCGCGTTTGCTTCAAGCAGCCGATTACAATGTTGAATCTGCACAGCGTGGTATCGTATTCATCGATGAAGTTGATAAAATTGCACGAAAAAGTGATAATCCATCCATTACGCGTGATGTGTCGGGTGAAGGCGTGCAACAAGGTTTGTTGAAATTGTTGGAAGGTTCTGTAGTAAATGTGCCGCCTCAAGGTGGTCGAAAACATCCAGAGCAAAAAATGGTCCCAATAGACACTCGAAATATTCTATTTATCTGTGGAGGTGCTTTCGACGGAATTGATAAAAAAATTGCCCGACGTATTCATAGTCAAACCATCGGATACGCCAATAATCAAGAAACCGAAGCTATTGACAAAGAGAATTTGCTTCAGTATATAAATCCTCAAGACTTAAAAAGTTTCGGACTTATTCCAGAACTCATCGGTCGCCTTCCAGTTCTGAGTCATCTCGATCCATTAGATGCGGATGCATTAAAACGGATTTTAACTGAACCCAAAAATGCACTTATCAAACAGTATAAAAAACTGTTTAGCATTGATAACGTAGAAATTGATTTTGACGATGATGTGCTCGATTTTATTGTGCAGAAAGCACACGAATTTAAACTGGGAGCACGTGGACTTCGGTCAATTTGCGAAGGGATAATGACCGATTTAATGTTTGAATTGCCATCAAAACCCAACATTAAAAAGTATACTGTTACGGCAGAATATGCGAAAGCCCGTTTCGAAAAACTGAAAATAAGCCATTTAAAAGCAGCTTAATTTCACTTACCGCAATTGCAACCCGGAGAAATAAAAATTTCAGTTTGAGGTAGTAGTTCCAATACTTCTTCGCGCTCAGAGTCAGTTAGTAAAATAGCTCGCATATCGAGGTATTTCAATTTGTTCAGGTTTTGAATGCTCTCTGGAAGTAAGGTAATATCATTACCCCAAATCTGTAAAAACTCCAAGTTGCTTAATTCCCCTATTTCGAATGGCAGCGCCTGTATTTCATTTTTACCTAAGTCCAAGTAGCGAAGTTTACTTAGACTAGCAATCTCTTTTCCAACAATTTCCATTTTATTACTCCCTAATCGAAGAATTTCCAATTGAGGCAAACTGCTAATTTCATTGGGAATACGTTCGATTTTATTGCCAATCAAATCCAGTTCTCGTAAATTTTTAAAATTGAAAACCTCTGGGGGTATTTCCTTATATCCTTTCCTTCTGAGTTTTAAACGAAATACTGAGTCGGGCTGCATTAAAGCTTGCGATAGGCTGGTGAAAACCTTTCCCTGCGTTGTGTAATCGGGCTGGGAGTAAGCTCGATTGGCAAGTACAAAGAAGATAACTAGAAGCAATGACCGAAAGAAATACATTCTCATACAGATAGATTTTTAAGTGCTTCTAACTTATCTTTTTTGAGTTGTTCACGAAGTTCGTCAATTCCGTCAAAACGAATCTCATCTCGAATTCGTGTTATCATTCTTACTTTTATTTCTTTCTCGTAAATATCGTTATCAAAATTGAATATATGAACTTCAATGGTTCTTATTTTTTCATTGGAAACAGTTGGTCTAAATCCAATGTTCATCATTCCATTATAAATGGCATTTTCTACAATTACATTTACAGCATATACTCCATTCGCAGGAATAAGTTTTCTATTAGGTAAAATTTCAAGATTTGCAGTTGGGAATTCAATTTTTCTACCCAATTGCCTTCCCTTCATTACTTTTCCATTGAAAGGATAGGCATAACCTAAATATCGATTAGCTACTTGAATGTCTCCCTTTCGGAGTGCTTCCCTAATTTTTGTTGAACTTACAGCAACTTGATCGATGTCTTGTGCTGGAATTTCCTCCACATCAAAACCATATTTAGGTCCATATTCCACTAAATGATCAAAACTACCTTCCCTATTTTTCCCAAAGTGATGATCATATCCGATAACAAGTTTTCGTGTATGAACAACGTCGACTAATATTTTTCGAATAAATTCTTCGGATGTCAATGAGGCAAATGAGCTATCGAATGGAATAATAAGCAAATGGTCAACACCCAATTGTTCCAGACGTGCAATTTTTTCGGGCAGTATATTTAAAATTTCAAGTTCCGTATTATTCGGTTGCAAAACCATTCGTGGATGGGGGTGATAGGTTATAACTACCGATTGTCCATCAAATTTCAACGACAATTCTTTCAAACGCGCAATGATAGTCTGATGTCCAAGATGAACACCGTCGAATGTTCCAGTAGTGACAACCGGAAAAGACAAGCTTGGGAAATCAGAGAGATTATAATGTACCTGCACCTATGTATAATGTGAATGAGGCAAACCTAATCCAAAATTGATTAATTACAAATTTAAGTTTCGTTCTTGAAGTCACTTTGTCAAAAGCTTGAAAAACCTAATAAAATCAGGGTTTGTTTATAAAAAAATAAATTTTCCTTGTGCTTTTTTTAAAAGAACATTTTCTCTACAGAAATTTCGATTAATTTCGCGGCGGATTTCAGAGAACTCTGATTCAAATAAAAATATTTTTATGGCTCTAAGTACTGGTAAAATTGTACAGGTAATCGGTCCAGTGATCGATGTTAGCTTCGATACAGAAAGCAACAAACTGCCTAATATCCTCGACGCACTTGAGGTAACCCGCGCAGATGGACAGAAATTAATCATGGAATGTCAACAGCACGTTGGTGAAGATACCATTCGCGCAATTTCCATGGATGCAACCGATGGCTTGAGCCGCGGAATGGTGGTAACGGCTACAGGTCAGCCAATTACAATGCCCATTGGCGATCAAGTGAAAGGACGTCTTTTCAATGTTGTAGGTGATGCAATTGATGGAATTGGTGATACTGACCGTAAAGGCGGTTATTCAATCCACCGTGAACCACCTCGTTTCGAAGACCTTTCTACTTCAAAAGAAATCCTTTTTACAGGTATAAAAGTAATCGATTTGATTGAGCCTTATTCAAAAGGAGGTAAAATAGGTCTTTTTGGTGGTGCCGGTGTAGGAAAAACAGTATTGATTCAGGAATTGATCAATAATATCGCGAAGAACTACGGTGGTTTATCCGTGTTTGCTGGTGTTGGTGAGCGTACACGTGAAGGGAATGACCTTTTGCGCGAGTTCATCGAATCAGACGTAATCAACTACGGAAAAGAGTTCAAGCATTCAATGGAAGAAGGTGGATGGGATCTATCTAAAGTAGATATGAAAGCTTTGGAAGAATCAAAAGCAACCTTGGTGTTCGGTCAGATGAACGAGCCTCCTGGAGCACGTGCTCGTGTGGCACTTTCTGGTCTTACGATGGCGGAATATTTCCGCGATGGTGATGAGCAATCTGGCGGTCGCGATATCCTTTTCTTCATTG
>JBIPLZ010000133.1:0-6185 GCA_044369395.1 Flavobacteriales bacterium
CTCCGAATTTGATTCTCCCGAAGTAGATAATGAAGTATTGGTAAATGCCGCAGACAATTATGTTCGAATTGGCGATTTCGCTCAGGTGAAAATTGATCGTGCGGAGGAGTTTGATCTTTTCGGTACTTTCGTGAAATGAAAAGTGAATGCAGCTATGTTCCAATCCGTAAAACTGCAAAGTTTTCATCCATAGTCTGCGATTACATCGACCAAGATCCCTTTTTAAATACCTTTTACGAAGCCGCCCCAACATTGGAGAATTTTGGTGGATTCATCGAACGCAAAAGTCAACAAACGTGCAATCGAACCTTGCTTGTTGATGTGTTGAAAGAGCAGTATTTAAAGGCAGGTTTGCTTGATGTTGCTTTAACAAATACAATCGATCGACTTAGAAGCAGTTCATGTTATACAATCACAACGGGGCAACAAATTGGTATATTTTTAGGACCTCTTTATACAACATTGAAAATCATTTCAGCGGTTCGATTGGTTGAAGAACTTCGTAAAACCTATACAAATCATGATTTCATTCCTGTATTTTGGATGGCAACCGAGGATCATGATGTGGAAGAAATAAACCATGTTTCTGTTCTAAGAAAAAATGTACAATGGAACACCGATCAAAAAGGTCCTGTTGGTCGATTTTCGAATGCCGGAATGGAGAAAGTTTTGGAAGAATTGAAAGTTCTTTCCGGAAAAAGTGCCGATGCAAATTGGCTCATGGAAATTTATACCAAAGCGTATTCATTACCAACACTTTCGCTTGCTACTCGTTATTTAGTCCACGCGATTTTAGGTGATTTTGGTGTACTTATTTTAGATGCTGACGAAAAGCGACTAAAACAAGAATTTGCAGTTACTATGGCAAAAGATATTGTTGAGAAAAACAGTTTTCGAGCCATAGAAAACACGCGAAATAAAATTGAAGAGCGTTATAAAACCCAAGTAAAAGGAAGAGAGATTAACTTCTTTTATATGCTTGATGGGTATCGCGAACGCATCTTAGAGGAAGACGGGACTTTCAAAACTCATGATGCAAAATATATCTGGAATGTCGTAGAGTTAAATTCAGAGATTACTGAATTCCCTGAACGTTTTTCGCCCAATGTGGTGATGCGTCCACTTTATCAAGAAACGATTTTACCCAACATTGCATACATAGGCGGTGGCGCCGAGATTGGCTATTGGTTAGAGTTTGGCGAGATTTTTAGACACTATCAAATTCCTTATCCTGCTTTAATTTTACGCCAATCGGCCATGATTATTGATAAAGTAAAT
Organism: Flavobacteriales bacterium; assembly: GCA_044369395.1. Taxonomy (GTDB): domain Bacteria; phylum Bacteroidota; class Bacteroidia; order M30B66; family M30B66; genus CALQRR01. The sequence goes on from JBIPLZ010000133.1 coordinate 1,279, forward strand.
GCCCTGAGAATTCAGAAGTTGGGGTTAGAGCCGAGCGATTTATTTTGGGAACTTGTCGACATTGAAAAGAAAATTACCCTTTCATTATCTGAGCATGATCTTGAATTGCATGCCGAGCTTGATCAATTAAATGAAATAACTGAACGATTAAATACAATCGCCCTTCCCATTGATTTCTCGCTATCTCAAAGTACCGAATCTTTAAATAAACGCTTAGAACATCAACTCGAACAATTTTCAAAAAAATTAATTCGGGCACAAAAAAAGAAATTGCTTGTTGAAATTTCTCGGCTCCACAATATTTGGTCGATGATATACCCAATGGGGACTTTGCAAGAGCGCAAAGAATCACTGCATACTTTTATTATTGAGCATTCTCGCAGCATCACCATGGATTTGAAAAAGCATTCAAATCCCTTAAACAGTGAATTTCTGGTACTTCAGAAATCAGAATAACAATCCTTTTTTTAAAATATTTTCTGGATTGAAATCAATTTAATGCTTGATTATCAACACAATTGAATTAATAATGCAATTATTAACATGTGTTTTTATTGACTGCAAATAAGTTGCAGTACCTAAATATATCTTTCCAATGTATTCAGTGATTAACTAGACTGGCTCAAAGTTTAACCACATTATAAACTAAGAAATTCGAATTTAAAAAACAAAAATGCAGCTTATACTAATATAAATATCTTTTTCGTTTTCAGATTCAATTAACCCAATATTAAAATATCATTCGAGATGGTTGAATGATGGCCCTCAATTTCTAGAAATAGAGATTGGGGGTTAATTTTTGGAGAAAGGCGATGCTATTTCTTTGTCATATATGGTGTATTCATTATTTGTAAAATAATTTTAGATTTTTTCAACAAAGTCTTACTTTGAAATTAGTTCATATTCAAGAAATAGATATGAATAATTCTGCCCAAAAATTATTGACTAGTATTGCAATTTTATGAATATCAGACTCCAATATTTACAAGTTTTTGTTTGATTTTGTCATTACTACATGTAACTTGCCGTTTTAATTTTGAATTAATCTTTACTTAATAGAATGAAGAATTTCGTAATCATTTTTTTGTTAATCGCAGTCAATTTCATAGGCAACAATGCAATTGCTCAATCGGGTTGTGTTGAAATTGAGAGCATTTTAGTTAACTCATGTTCAGTTGGAAATTCTGAAGGATTAAATGAAATGATGCGATTTCGCGTTGGTCCTCAGCAGCTTTCACTAAATGAAATGATAGTTGGTTGGGCAAATACAAACCTACCTTGGAATGGAATTATTCAAGATGCAACAACGGCAAATGCAACGGCTGCATTTAATTCTGAGATAGTGTCCTGTGGAATATTAATTGAACCTTTGGATGGAAGGTTACCAGCAAATTCGCAAGTTTTATTAATTACAAGTTATCAAGTAAGTACAACGCCTGGTTTTTTTGAACAATTAGGAGATACTCTTTATGTAATTTATGCGAACGAGAATACCATTGCGGGTCACTTTTTAAATTACCTCCCTGCACCTACGCCAGATATCCAAACAGTTACCATATCATTTAACGATGTTCAAGGTTGTTCGGATGAAGTTTCTTATTTCAGAACGCAATTAATTACTACTGCTGGTAATATTGGTGATGAAGATGGAGCAACTGTAAATTTTGCTGTTAACGGTTTACCTTCATACATAAATATTGGATGCATAGCACCTTATACTCCATTTTCTGCAAACTGGGATATTCCAGCAATTTGTAATAATACCCAAACAATTAATCTTAGTTCCCTTGTTACAGGAACACCTGGAGGAACTTGGAGCGGGCAAGGTGTAACGGGTGATATTTTAAATACGAACGGCTTAGTTGGCTCTGTAACTCTTACTTATTCAGTAGGTAATGGATCTTGCACTGATGAATTAACCCAAGTTGTACCCATTTTTACGAATAATGATGCAAGTTGGGATCCACCTGCAGTTTTTTGCAACAATGCAGGTGCAATAGATCTTAACCAGTATGTTACCGGTTCTCCCGGAGGTACATGGACCGGTCCTGGTTTAACAGGCAGTATTTTTAACCCAACTTTTATCTTTGGTAATAATACATTTACATACACTGTAGGTGTTCCAGGTTGTAGCGATACCGAATCGCATGTCGTTTTTGTTCAAGCGCTTAATTCAAATTGGACTAATCCGCCGGTTACAATCTGTCAATCAAGTGGCGCTCTCAATTTGGCTCCTTTGGCTGCAAGCAGTTCACCTGGTTCATGGAGTGGACAAGGAGTTACAGGAACTTCATTCAATCCTGCAGGTTTAAGTGGTCCTATCAGCATTTCATATACTGCTTCACTTAATGGCTGTTCACAGACCACTACCAAAGTAATTAATGTTGATCCAGGGCCAGATGCAAGTTGGACAAGTCCTGGTGTTTTCTGTGGCGATTTATCGCCCGTAGATTTGAATGTTTTCATTACAGGACAGACTGGAGGTAACTGGTCTGGAAACGGTGTTACTGGAAGTATTTTTGATCCATCTTCTGTTTCTGGTAGTGTAGTAATTACTTATTCTATTCAAGGAACAACCTGTATTGGATCAAGGTCGAATACTCTATATGTTGGCAATTTACCAACACCAACAATCACAGGCCCTAGTGCTGTTTGTAGTTCTGTAATATCTGCTGTTTTCTTAATAGATTCTATTGCAGGAGCTACAACCACATGGTATACTGATGCAGCTCTCACAAATATAGTGGGCCTTGGAATTTCGTTTTCTCCGAGTCTTACTTCTAATGAAACATATTATGTTGTTCAAAATGCAGGAACGTGTGTTTCGAATGTTTCATCAAAGTCTTTTACTGTATTTCAGGCTCCTAATCCTCCGGTTTCGAGTCCAATTGTAAATACGTGTTCAAGCGATCCAATACCTGTTTTAACAGCGGTAGCATCCGATTCTATTTTCTGGTTTGCCGATCAAAATTTACAGAATTTAATCTTCCAAGGTGCCAATTATCAGCCAACTCAAAGTAATGTGACTTTTTGGTTAGCAACACGAAATGGTATTTGTTTCAGTACGCCCATTCAAGTTCAATTAATAAATACACAATTATCAGCAGCTTGGATCTCCCAACCAATATGTGCAAGTGCTAATCCTATAAATTTAAGCACTTTTGTTTCTGGCACTCCAGGAGGTACATGGTCTGGACAAGGTGTTTCAGGCAATACTTTCAACCCTGCAGGATTATCTGGGTCTGTGAGTTTAACATACTCTGTTACTGTTGGAAATTGCAATGATATTTTAACGCAAAGTATTCCTTTAACAAATTCTTCGGATGCTTCATGGACATCGCCTACAAATATCTGCTCTTCTGCAACATTAGTTGACTTAAACCAATATTTAACTGGCACTTCAGGAGGAATCTGGACTGGCCCCGGAGTTAGTGGTTCCTTTTTGAATCCACTTTTAGCTTCAGGAGTTAACTCATACACATATACCGTTGGACCAACAGGTTGTTCTGATTTTGATACTCAAGATATTAATATTATTCAATTAAATGCGACTTGGACAAGTCCAGGTTCTATTTGCGAGTCTGCAGGGAGTATCGATCTATCTGCATTTCTGCAAAATGGAAGTCCTGGAAATTGGTCTGGGGAAGGGGTAACAGGAACTTCCTTTGATCCCAATGGATTAAGTGGAAATATCGCAATTACATACAATGCAGAAGTCAGCGAATGTTCTTTATCATACACCCAATTTATTAACGTTGATCAAGGGCCAAGTGCAAGTTGGACAAACCCTGGATTTATTTGCAGTTCAACTGCGATAATCAATCTTGATGATCTTGTAACAGGTCAAGCAGGAGGAACATGGTCTGGAAATGGTGTCGTTGGAAACACCTTCGACCCTTCTCTCATAAGTAATTCATCTACAGTTACCTATACGGTAAATGGCCCTATTTGTAATGGCGTTCGATCAAACATTATTTATGTAGGCACTTTACCAACCCCAATAATTATTGGTGAAGATTCATATTGCAGTTCTGCTGCAACGGCTTCACTTCAGGCCGATTCTATTCCTGGATCCTTGGTTTATTGGTATGCTGATGCGGCTCTAACAAATGAAATTGGTATTGGCTCTAACTTCAATGTTGGATTAACAAGTAGCACAACCTTATATGCTGTTTCCGTTTCTGGAACATGTGAATCGTCGGCTGCTAGTTTTAATTTGAATGTTGTTTCTGCTCCCTCAAATCCTGTAACTTCAACTCTTGTTGAAGTTTGTGAAAATACCCCCATACCGGTTTTAACTGCAACATCCAATGATTTAATTTTCTGGTATGCTGATCCTTCCTTGCAAACATTACTTGCCCAATCAGCTTCTTACCAACCAACAGAAACGGGAATATCTTTATATGTTGTAGCCAACAATAGCGCATGTAATAGCAGCTCGATTGAAGTCCAGTTAGTGGGCTTAAGCAATGCTACTGTTCAAATAACAACCTCAGGTCCATTAGATTTATGTAATGGTTCTACTTTAACGTTAACAGCTATTTCAACGCTTCCTGTCACTTGGTCAAATGGTATTCAAACAAATGATATCACAGTAAGTGAAGGGGGCAACTATACTGTAAGCGCTTCTAATAGTTGCAATACTGCAACAGATCAGGTTACTGTTAACGATTTAAATCCAAACACTTCTTTCGGTGTTAATTCCGAAAATGGGTTTGCACCATTCACTCTCGTTGTATCTCCCGCTAGTGGCAGTTCATGTTCTTGGTTTGTAAATAACATTCCCACTTCACTCACTGCTCTAAATCAAATCTTATTAGAATCGGCTGGGACCTATTCAGTGAAACAAGTTTGTGATAATGGAGGGTGTATCGATAGTACTACCCGTGAGATTATCGTTGAAAACG
>JBIPLZ010000134.1:0-6142 GCA_044369395.1 Flavobacteriales bacterium
TTTGCCAAATTCTCTGAATTCGTAACAGTTGCGCGCCAAACATACACATCTTGCTGGCAAGGATTTCCAAAATATTCACCGTTCCAGCCCTCAAGAGGATCGGTTCCTTCGTAAATTAATTCTCCCCAACGATCGAATATTTCTAATAAAAAATTCTTCGCATAGGTAACTTTAACTAAGAACAATTCATTGGTTCCATCTCCATTCGGTGTAAATGCATTGGGTGCATAAATAGTTGGATATGGGTTAATCTCGATGCTTTTGCAAAGTTCATCTATACAGCCATGAAGAGATGTAACACGCAAACAAGCCGTAAATTGACCAGTGTCTGGGAACACATGCGTTGGCGATTCTTGTGTTGAGATTGTTCCATCACCAAAATTCCAACGATACGTATTGGCAAGTTCACTTTCCTGAATAAAATGATATTCTGGATTGAGAATATCTGCATTTTGAGGATTATAGCTAAAGCGCGCTTCTGGCAAAGGATAAACCTCAACAATTCCCTCCGAAACGAGTGTGGATGAACAACCATAAACGTCGGTTAACGATACTGTAGCATCTTGTAACCCACTTTCTGTAAAACAGATATTCTGCATTTGACCAAGTCCATTTTCACCATTTGTAAAATTCCAGTTGTACGAATGCAATGCAGAAGTGCCGGTCGAATTCATTGAGAAATTAACGCAAACTGGAGAACATCCTTGTACAACATCAGCAGTAATATTACCTTGAGGTAGTTCTCTTAATAACACAGCATGCGAATCGATTGCTGCACACCCAAAAATATCCGTTGCAATAGCAGAATAGATTCTTGAATTGTTTGGAGTATCCGTTAAGATTTCTCCTTCTGTACCGAAACCTGGCCAAACAATATTGGTGTGGCTTGTTCCACCTGAAGCTTCTGCAATTAAAGATATTTCTTCATTATCACATACATAATCACTACCCGAAATCACAATCTGAACGGGATCTGGCTGAGGCAGAACAATGGTAGCAGCTTGGAAACATCCGTTTGCATCGGTTACATTCACTTGATACGTTCCTGCAATTAGATTTTCTGCATTGATGCCCGTTTGACCATTAACCCATGTTACAGAATAAGGTGCTGTACCTTGATTTAAATCGGCTTGAAGCGCACCGTCATTATATCCAAAGCAAGTAATTGGATGTGTAATAAATGGATCTATTTCAACAAGTGGAATTTCAGAAACTTGAAGAGCCGTATCTATTATACACCCATTCAAATCGCGCACAGCAATAGAATATGTGCCTGCATCTAAATTGTTGAATTGTTGTTGCGTTCCAAAATTTCCATTATTAAAACTGTACTGATATGCTGCAGTGCCACCATTCACTGATTGAACAGAAAGACTTGCATTTGTTAAATTACAGGTTGCCACTTGAACTGTCACGTTCATATGTGTTGGACCCGGAATTTGAATTAGTGCAACCATCGAATCAAGCGAGCACCCATTTGCATCAAACACATGTATTGGAAAACTTCCTGCATTTAGACCTGTTCTTATATGGGGAAAAGATTCTATTGTTTGAATGGTATTATCAATCCATTGAACTTGGAATGGACCTACGCCTCCTGCTATTTGAACAAGATGCGCTTCTCCATTTGCTAAACCACAAACAGCATCTACAGTCGATAATGTGAGTAGTGTTGGAAACGAAGGCATGGTTAAAAGCGTTTGTTGGGCTGCCGAACATCCATGCGAGTCGATCGTTTGAAGGGTATAAGTGCCCACTGCTAAGTTTGGAAAATTGAAAGTTGATTGAATTGGGCCTCCGTTGAGTCGGAAATTATAGGGAGCTGTGCCACCATAAGCAGTATCAACCGAAATTTCACCATTCGAAATACCACATCTTGGATTTAAATGATCGATTGATAATTGAAGTGCTTGAGGCTGACCAATAAGAACTTGAGCTGTATCTCTGCAATTGTTTGCATCTGTGACAAACACGCTCCATGTTCCTGCCTGAAGTGCAGTTGCTAAAGAATCGTTATCGCCATTGGTCCATACAAACTGAAAAGGCGCTGTACCGGAATTTATTATTGCTGCCGACTGACCATCATTCCCTCCTGCACATTGTACATTTTGTAATAAATTAGTAGAAACCTCAACATCGGCAATTAATGAAATCGAAACTGTCGTATCCAAAACACATTGGTTTTGATCCATCACACTAATAGTTACATTACCAGTAGGTAAATTGGGATAATTTAATTGATTGGTAAAAGCTCCTCCATTAAAACTATACGTATAAGCTGGAGTTCCACCACTAGCACCTGTTATCAATAATGACGCATTTGATAATGAGCATGTTGCTGGTTGATTTGAGAAATTAATTGCAGTTGGAGCGCCTATTTGCAAGAGCGTTACATTGGTATCGATCATACACCCATGAGCATCACTCAATTCAACATTCCAATCGCCAGCATACAAGGAATCGAATGAAATTGGCATGGAAACAATTCCCATATTGGTTCCATTCACCCATAAATTAAAAGGTGCTATTCCACCTAAAACTTGTAATGGCGAAATAATTCCATTATCGGCTCCACAGGTTGCATCTGTTAAATTCATGGATAATTGAGTAGGATAACTCAACATCGTAATAGTAGCAGTTAAATTTACTATACATCCATTTGCATCTCTCACTTGAACAGCATGAGAACCAACAGATAAACCTCCAAACTGAGCAAATGACGAAAAAACACCTCCGTCAATTGCATATTCATAAGGAGCTGTTCCGCCTTCGGGAGGAGCCACTTGAACAACACCATTGCTTTGATTGCATGTAGCTGGCTGCGCCGACAAAGTTGCAAAAAGAGGATCGGGTTGCGTAATGATAAACGTTGTATCCACAGAACAGCCAAAATTATCGGTTACTACAAGCGAATAATTTCCAGCTGCAATTCCACTTAATGAAGAAGTTGTTTGACCGTTCGACCAAGTATAAGTAAATGGCCCCCAACCTTGAGCATCAGGAAATATTGTGGCATTGGCTTGATTTGAACACAGAACATCCGTTGATGAAGATTCAAAAACAATGCGCGGCGCAACAGTAATCATTGCAGTATCGGTTGCAATAAATCCATCAGCATCGGTTACAGTTAAACTAACTAAATTAGACTGATAACTGCATAAATTGATTTGAGAAGCAGTGCTGCCGTTAGACCATAAATAAGTGTAAGGCGGTGTTCCGTATGAAAGTTGTACCGGAAAACTTAAACATTGACCTGGACAAATTGTGTCACCGGTTATTTCAATATAAAAAACACAAGGAGGAACAATGATGGAAGATGTTGCATTTGCAGTACAACCTTGATCAGATGTTAATTGCAGGGTAACAGGATAAGTACCCGGGCCAGTAAACAAAGAAGTTACATTTGTTAAAGAAGACGAACTTGGTGTAGATGAAGAACCCAAATTCCATTGTTGATTTACAATAGATCCACCACTGATCGTACTTGAGGACTGAATGAGAACTGGTAAATCGCAAGCAGGAGCTTGATATTGAATAACGGGAACAGGAAGAGGCGCAATTGTTATTGGAATTTGAACGTTCGAAACGCAGCCATTGAATGCAGTTAAGCTTAATGTATAATTTGTTGTTGTAAGCGGAGAAACTACGGTACTTTGAGTTGTAATATTACCTGGATTCCAAGTGTATGATTCATAACCTGTTGGAGCTGTTAGGGTAACTGATTCTCCCGGACAAATTGTGTCGGCCAAAGCTGCTAAAGTGGATGGCGAACACGCTGCATCAACATAAGCATAACCAAAATGTCCTCCTTGACTGCAATCGCCCACAGTAAATTCGGCAGTAACATTTTGTCCTAAATAATTTGAAAGATCAACGTTTACGGTACTCCATGGTTTGTATTTTACACCTGTGCAGACTGTTGAATTAAAGAAACCTGGTAAGTCGGCAGCAGCCGAAACAATAAACTCTGAGCACGGAATAACAACACCATTTTGATCACGAAGACGAGCAATGAAAAAAGGTTGTTCGGCAGACGAGTGACCAGGATCTTCGAAAACAACCGCATAGCGATATGTGAAACTTGAATTACTCGCACCTACTAAAAATGTTTGAGAAATTTGTTCCGCTTCAGCTCCAACATTATTATTACCAATAAGTAATGAACTAGCTCCTCCTAAAGGATCAACTCTTGGAAATCCTCCACAAGCATCTGTACCTGAATTTACAACCGCATGCCTTCCGGGTGAAACTCCGATACCTGTTAATTGATAAATAGGAGTTGGAGAACCCAATGGAGCCATTATTGAATTTCCTGTTGTAGCAACCCAAGAACCCAAATTTCCATTTTCGAAACCCATATTAGAACAAGCAGGCTGAACTGGAACGGGAGTTAAATTAGCAGTTAAATCGTATTGAAAGCAGTTTGTACTATTGCTATTTGAAGATGAGGATGCGTCAACTAGAATGTAATAAGTTAAACCTGCAGATACAGGAACTATGGTTGAAATTCCATTCGAGCCACTTCCTGTGAGTGTTGTCAAACAATTTCCTGTACCAACACAGCCTTGAAAAACAGCTAAAATTTGACGCACAGTCCCTGTTGATCGAACATCATTTATAACAATAGAAAGAAATCCAGTTTGATTTGGAGTAACTGCATACATCCAATCTTGTCCGCCAAATGGAGTTCCATTAACGGTATTAGCAAGACATGAATTTGCCCCATTGTAATCGTTTAGATCTCCACAAAGGGTTTGATTGTTTGTGAAAAAAGGGAGCTGAATAGGATTTGCTAAAGCATCGTTGCAAGTATTTCCACCTTGAGAAAACAACATTACAGGCGACAGAAGAGCCGCTAATGCTATATTGAATATCTTATTGAATGGGGACCAAGTCATAAATACGTATCTTTAAAAAATGCGATTAGCAGATGGTCAGGACAACAGCTTTCCCCGTTCTTGAACGTAATGGTATTGCTGCGGTTTCAGTTTTTAGGTGCTCATGTAAGTTCGTCAATATTTTAGTAGACAGATATTCTATATGATTCTGATTTAATGTACTTTACATTAATAATTGAAAGAAATAGGTTGAATAGATTTTACCAATAAATGTCATTTTAATTTTATTCAAAATTTAAATTGCAAAATTCAATGAGAGATAAAATCCTTTCTATACTTTTGAATATCAAAGCACTAAGGGCATTCTTTCCGCTACAGTTATGCATTGCTCAGCTGAAGTATAATGGTATTCTACTGCTTTTTTGGGCAGTCCTATTTTCATTCATTTTGAAAATTTGGGGAAACGACTTTGGAATACCCCTCCTTTTTTTAGATCCTGAATATATGGGGAAGGTTAGCTTTACCTCCTATCTGATTTTAGGCGCAAGTTGTGGATCTTTTATCATGGCCTACCAAATTGCAAGTTACATTGTCAATTCTTACCGCTTTCCATTTCTATCAACCATCACAAAACCATTTGTAAAATACACAATCAACAATTTCATTTTTCCTTTAAGTTTTATTATCACTTACATTGTTTGCAATTATCGATTTCAAATCAAAAATGAAGAAGCAACAACCCTAGATATCGTTTATCAATCACTTGGTTTTCTTGTAGGCTCCGGATTCTTTTATATTGTAAGTCTCACCTATTTTTTTGCGATTGGTTCCGATTTCTTTAAGTTGCTAATTCTAAACAATGAGCCGTTCAAATCCAAAAATCCTATCAGCAGGATAAGAAAAGGCATTTGGAAAAAACATCTTTTTGAGCATCGGAAGGGTGAGAAAATCGAAGTCCTATCCTACCTCAATCATCCATTTGAGCTTACTAATATTGATAGTGAAACAACGTTCGACTACCAAACCGTTAAAAAACATTTTCGAACAAGTCATCTAGTCGCCGCGATTTTTGAACTACTCGTTATTGCTGTGGTCGTTATTCTTGGTTTATTTAGAGATTCCCCATTTTTCCGAATTCCAGCTGCTGCAAGCATCTTTATAAGCTTTACCATGCTCTTAATGATTGCGAGTGCATTCCACACTTGGCTTAAAGCATGGTCAATCCCTATTTTTATCGTTTTGTTTGTTCTTATAAATTGGCTTTCGGGTTATGAGTTTTTTGGGAAACGAAATCAAGCATTTGG
>JBIPLZ010000135.1:0-6102 GCA_044369395.1 Flavobacteriales bacterium
GTTTCATGTTCAATTACAATAAAGCATGATTAAACGGTGTTCAATAATTTTCATGCAAACCGATAAATTGCAATTGATCTATCCAATTTACCAAGACTAAAATATAAATGAGATTTAATTTCACTACTTTACATCAAATGCAGAAGATTACTATTTCAATTGCAATAATTATTTCCTTTTGCAGCTGTAAACCTAGTTTATTATTCAAAAAGGAACAATTTATCGGGACTTATTCGGATTACTCAATTCCAGAAAAATGGCACGGTAAATGGCTTTCAGTCGATGATAATGAAGATTCCTATATTGCTAAAGACTCTTTCTCAATAAATGGATTAAATTATAAAATTGAAAAATCCAAATTGAACTTTGGAATAGACTCAACAAACGGACGTGACAAACTTATTTTCAAAGACAATTGGTGCTTCCTTAGCCGATATGTTGAGATTGATTCTATGCAATCATTATGTGGATTTCAAATTTTAATTGGCAATATTGATATACAAGGTAATATTAAATGTTGGGAGATGAGCTATGATTATTTTTTGAAAAATCGTCTTGTAAATGAAATCCCTACATATAAACTTAGTTATTCAAATATCTCTAAAGATGGAATATATCAGAAAATAGAGCCTAGCACTATAGTTTACGCTACAATTCCAGAAAAATTGAATAAATATTCATATAATCGTCTTATAAAGAAATTAACTCTAGCTTCAGATGTAGCTCCTTTTTATTGCAATGAAACTTACGATCTTGAGTTTTTTAAAAATATTGCAATGTCAAGAACTCCAGACTTAATATTGACTAAGGATAAAAAGATTGTAAACAGAAAAGACAATAAAAATGAAATAAAATATAAAAAAATAGCAGATAAAAATTTTAGAAAAAAGTATATTAAAATGTTAACAACGGAGTAATTTTAAATCCCAGCATCTTAAATACGTAATCTTAAATTGATATTTTAAGTTTGGCTCAGTGCGACGCTTGTCTTTTTAGTCAATCTATCTTGGTTGCCTCGCCGTTTTTACTAACCATGGCAATATATTGCTGCGTCAGGAATGTCTGTATAAATTATTTGTGAGGATGATATTCCATTGAAAGACAACATTATGAATATGCAGCATAAGAATGATACTATTTTCAGATATGTAATTTTCGTCATCATTAAATTAACGGTTTTGATTATGATGCAGACAATAAAGTTTAATTGTAAAGTTTAAATTGTTTTGTAATGATGACAATAAAGCATTATGCTAAACGAAACAATTGGCTTAAATGCATCTATTGAAAGAAATTTGAAAGCAAAATTATAATTAGTAGATTTTAAATGAACGTTTAAACTGAAGCTAGATCAATTGCTAGCGTTCTTTAACTTCGATTCAATTTGCTCAGTTTTGGCTTCGGTTATCAATTGTTTAATATCATCTATATTGAAGTCCAACATTGATTTAAATTTAATGTGCTTGAGAAGTTTTCCTGTGCCCTTTAACAACTTTTTGTTGTCGGTTAAATTTACACCACGAAAAAAACCAAGATTTACACTGTCTTTAAAAGGTGCAATATAAATTATGAGGTCTTTGTCGGATCGGCTTGCTCCAGTTCCGTATGAGATGTTTTTCCAACCTGCAAATAGAATCTCTTCTGTTTCTGGCAAAAGTTCTAATGCTAACTTTCTAATTTCTTGGCAAATGTCTTGAACTTTGGGATCGTAGGTCTTTAAAAAATCTTCTATTGACATAGTAATCTGCACATTAATACTTGTTAAGTTGTTATTAATGAAATCTATTATTTGAAATTTCAAATAAGATAAATAGAGTTAATCCAATGCATAATACCAATGTTTAGACACTAATAGATTATTCAAAAGAACAAAATATAGAAAATCATGCATTCCTCTCCAATAATAAATAAGAATCTTTTCATTCTTTCCAAGTTGAGTAAAATGATGTTCAATTGGATGCTCATCTGAAGCATATGTATCGGGCATTCCCATAATCTTAATAATCCTCTCCTCGTTTGTATTTAACTCGATACTGTCACTTAAAACTTCCATGATTTTCATTAAGCCACTTCCATAATTTCTACAACATTCTTTATCAACAGAAACTTTAAGTAATTTATATTCATCACTAATACGCTCAATCGGTTTCCCCTTAACAAATTCAAACTCACAACAATTTTGAGCATGAACAGAAATAGTGATGCATAACGATAGAATATAAAATATCAATCTCATTCTCATTGATTAGTTTGAAATTTATAGACTTTTTCCTAACTACCTAATTGCAGTTATCCTGCCTATATACTCGACCTTTTCTAAGGTTGGTTTCACCAAAATAATTCTGTAGGCATATACATCATTTTGCACTCGATCTAAAACTCCTCGTGCTCCTTTCCCCCAGGTATCATTATAATCTTCAGAATGAAATATTTGCTCGCCCCAACGGTTGAAAATATACATTTCGAAACTCACAAAACCCTCCCCTACTCCCGAAAAACTATCGTTTAATCCATCACCGTCTGGTGTAAACGTATTGGGAACATAAAAATGAAATGGAGGGTACGACTTTACCGGATTACTCACTTTATCAATACAACCAAAATCATCCTTGACTTCCAAAATTACAACGAATGTCCCTGTATCGGGGAATGTGTATATGGGATTTTGTTCAATAGAATTTCCCGAACCATCACCAAATTCCCAATCCCACGTTAGGATATTCGAGTACGATAAATCATTAAATTGTATGGTTGAATGATCAAGGTAGGTAAGCGAATACAAGGCTTTCACTTCATTTACATCGACATTAATGGTTTCGCTTTTGGAAATTGAGCATGCGTCTGTTACGGTAAAGGTGAATGCGGTAGTTTCTTCGGGACTAACCAAACGTGTTAATGAAGTTATACTTGGATCTTCCCAATAATAAACAACAGGCGATTTCCCTCCAACATACGAAGCCCAAAGTTGAATTGTTGATCCTTTACAAATGGAGGTGTCGTTGCGAGCAGTAAGACTTAATGGAACATATCCCACAATATCAATCAACACATCGTCATTAGCAGTACTTCCACACTGGTCGGTTGCTATTACCGAATACGTTGTTGACGATCCAGGAGTGGCATTTACCGGGTTTTGTAAAGCTGGGAAATTTTGCCATTGATAGGAATAGGGTTGCACTCCACCACTCGCCGAGGCAGTAAGCGTTACCTCAACATTAGGACAGTTGTAGCTTTGGTCAAGTCCGGCATTTACAAGCAATGTGGGAGGTGGGTCATATACTTTCAAATTGACTTGTTTGGTGGTTGTTCCAAAACAGCCGGTTTGTGTGTAGATAATTTCGATGGTTTCTCCAGCAGGTTCCGAAATGCCATCGGCTAATGCAAAAACCTGAAAACTCACTTCATATTCTCCAGCAGGGAATGTAATGCTTGTTGGGAATGCTGTGTAATCGACTCCGTAAGTTGCAGTTCCTCCGGTTATTAAATTGATTGTTAAGGGTGAACTTAAATCTCCTGAACGCTTAAGTGAGACTGTATTATAGCCGCAATCTTCATAAATATCCGAAAGTCCATCAACGTATGAACTTTCACTTGACAATCCAATTTCGGTACTCGTAAAACTCTTGCTTTCGAGGAACACAGCACTATCGTATAGGCGATCTTTTACATCGGCAATAGCAATGGTAAGTGTATACGTTTCGCATGGAATTACATTACTCATGGCGGTTAATATGCTTGTCCAGCCATCGTATTCAACCGAACTTGAGCTATTGGGACGATACAAGTTAGAATTCGATAAAATACAAGGGTTTCCAGATGAGCCTTCCGATCCAACCGATCCTCCATTCACCGAATTAATGGAAACCAATGCATTGGATCCGGGCAATACCGCTAAATTTTGATTACCTGTAATTCCAGGCCCACTGATAAAAAAACCAAATACATCATTGAAATCGCTGCATACATATTCGGGATATTCTTCGGATGCAAATACATACCGAAACTGCACTTTATTGCCTTCGCACACAAAATTGAAACGCAAAACTGCAGCATCTAATGTTTGATTATTACCCGTGAGAATATTGTCGAGAAGTGCATTTCCATTGACATTCATTTCTGCTCCTGAACCGGTTTCTTGGTTTGGCCCCAAGGCATCTTGGATTTTGCCGGTGCTCATAATAATACCTGAAGAAAAGCCAATATTGGAATTAGAACCATTAAAACTACCAATCATGGGAGCGGCTCCTTGGAAGCTTATGTTTGAAACCGTAACTCCCGAACCTACTAATACATTTTGAACTAATGTAGTTGCGTTCTGCTGTGAAACCGTAAGCTGTGCAAACAATGACATAGGTAATACGAGCAAGCATGCGCATATTAATTGTATGATTGGTTTGTATTGCTTAGTTAACATCGTTCAAATAATCAACGGGAATACGTTTCGATTGTTTTGTTAGTATGAAGTTTAAGTGTTTGAAAATTTTAACGAAATTCGCAAACATTTTTATCAAATTTACATTAAACTTGTTTCACAATATTCAAAACGTATTAAACTTTACACAATGAGTGATATGAAAGCGCTGGTTGAACAGCACAAAGATCAATTTCTTGCCGAATTATTTGAACTTCTTCGCATTCCTTCGGTGAGTGCAGATCCAAAATATAAAGAGGATGTATTAAGAGCGGCCAATTCGGTTCGTGATCATTTAATAAGAGCCGGTGCCGATAACGTGGAAATTTGTCCTACTCCAGGATTCCCAATCGTGTATGGTGAAAAAATCATCGATTCGAATTTACCTACTATTTTGGTTTACGGTCATTACGATGTTCAGCCAGCTGATCCAATTAATTTGTGGACAACTCCTCCATTCGAACCTGTTATTCGTGATGGAAATATTTTTGCTCGTGGCTCTGCCGACGATAAAGGACAAATGTTCATGCATGTGAAAGCATTTGAATTGATGTTGAAAAGCGGACAACTTCCTTGCAACGTGAAATTTATGATTGAAGGAGAAGAAGAAGTGGGTTCATCGAACCTCGATCCATTTTTATCAGCAAACATCGAAAAGTTAAAAGCCGATTGCGTATTGGTTTCCGATACATCGATGTTAGCGAATGACATTCCTTCCATCACCACAGGATTGCGTGGTTTGAGTTACGTTGAAGTAGAAGTTACTGGTCCGAATCGCGATTTGCATTCGGGTGTGTATGGTGGTGGAGTTGCGAATCCTGTTAATGTTTTGTGTACCATGATTGCTTCGATGCATGACGAAAATCGTCACATTACCATTCCAGGTTTTTACGACAATGTGGTAGAATTAAGTACCATAGAACGCGCAATGATTGCTGAAGCTCCTTTTAGCCAAGAAGAATACAATGCCGAATTGAAAGTGAACGATGTAATGGGCGAAAAAGGCTATTCAACAGTTGAGCGCACTTCCATTCGCCCAACGTTAGATGTAAACGGAATTTGGGGTGGTTACATTGGCGAAGGTGCTAAAACAGTTTTACCTTCCAAGGCATACGCGAAAATCTCCATGCGCTTGGTTCCGAATCAAACGCCCGATGAAATTACCGAGTTGTTCCAAAAACATTTCGAAAGTATCGCTCCGGCTTCTGTGAAAGTGAAAGTAAGTCCGCATCATGGTGGATTTCCGGCGGTAACTCCAGTAGATTCAATTGAATACCGCGCTGCGGCTAAAGCCATGGAAACCACATTTGGAAAACAGCCAATCCCTGCGCGTGGAGGTGGAAGTATTCCGATTGTTGCTTCGTTCGAGAAAATTCTTGGATTGAAAACGGTCTTGATGGGATTTGGATTAGATACTGACGATATCCATTCGCCCGACGAGCATTATGGAGTATTCAATTACCTCAAAGGCATTGAAACTATTCCATACTTCTTCAAGTATTATGCAGAAATGAAAGCATAAATTTTAACGGGCAGGATTTATTTTCTGCCCGTTTTTTTTATACATTAGAACCAATGATTCGGAACTACATACTCGCTTTATTTATCGGATTACTTTTTCTTTCCTGCAACAAAACGGAAGAGAAGATAATTGGAGATAATAATCCACCTGCGGACAATACCATTCCGGC
>JBIPLZ010000136.1:0-6070 GCA_044369395.1 Flavobacteriales bacterium
TTAATGCCTTCAACCAAGATGCATATAAAGGAATGTATTTAGCTTGATAGTGAAATACACGCACACACATTTCTTCGAATTCCCCTGGGGAAGAGATCTCGAAGATGGAATTTCGGAGTGAGGTTCTTTCGTTTTGAAACACGATGCAAAAATGCAATATCTTCGTGAGATGTTTTGCAGGTCAAATTTACATCAGCTCATTTTATTACTGCTATCTGTATTGTTTTTTTCTTGTAAAAAAGACAAACAGTTTCCGAAAGAGCCATTCATAGTATTTAAAGATTTTTCTCAGATTCTTGATAAGAATGGAAAAGACTCTATTGGCAATTTACATGTGTATTTTACCGATGGAGATGGAGATTTCGGACTGAGTCCTGCAGATACGTTCGCTCCTTTTAATCGCGGATCTAAATACTACTACAATTTTTTCATCAACTATTATGAAAAACAAAATGGGAATTGGATCCGAATAGTCAATCCTGCAATTACTCCCGGTGGTGACACGCTTGCGAATCACAGTCGAATTCCAAATTTAACTCCCGAAGGACAAAATAAAACACTTGAAGGTGATATTTATATGTCACTTTTTACCAACAATCCATTTTCGACTTTCGATACTATCCGTTATGAAGTGACTATTTCGGATCGCGCATTAAATAGGAGTAATCAGATTCAAACTCCCGAAATCATTCTCAACAAATAGGGCTTTCTTTTCCTTGCTAATAAAATAGTATTCAGCATTTCCCTGCTTTTTTTCTTTAGTCAAGAACCTTATAGCGCGCTTTGTGTTACCTTTGCAGGCTTATTTAGAACGGTTTTAAACAAGCCATTGATTTTGAACAATATGCTAAGTATTCGCAATTTATTTGCTGGAATTGAGGATAAAGAAATTCTCAAAGGATTTAATTTAGAAGTTAAAGCAGGAGAAGTTCATGCTATAATGGGACCGAATGGTTCTGGAAAATCTACATTAGCTTCGGTTCTTGCTGGCCGAGAAGAATATCAGGTTCGCTCGGGTGAGATTATTTTTGAAGGGAAAGATTTACTTGAAATGCCTCCAGAAAATCGTGCTCGGGAGGGAATCTTTTTGGCTTTTCAATATCCGGTCGAAATACCAGGCGTAAGCATTACCAATTTTCTGAAAACAGCTATTGCAGAACAGCGAGAATACAAAGGACTTCCTCCAATAGAGCCCAAAGAATTTCTTCAAATGATGAAGGAAAAGAAGGCTATTGTTGAAATCGATACCAATCTAACAAATCGTTCGGTGAATGAAGGCTTTTCGGGTGGTGAGAAGAAACGGAACGAGATTTTTCAAATGGCCATGCTCGATCCTAAATTGGCCATTTTGGACGAAACTGATTCTGGGTTGGATATTGATGCATTACGAATTGTTGCAAATGGCGTAACGCATTTAAAAACACCCAATAATGCGTGTATTGTAATTACTCACTACCAACGATTACTCGATTATATCGTTCCGGATTTTGTACACGTCATGTATGAAGGACGAATCGTAAAATCGGGCGGAAAAGAACTGGCTTTGGAGCTAGAAGAAAAAGGTTACGACTGGATTAAGAAAGAACTTGCCATTTAACAAACTGTTTTCTATGTCTGAAACAATTGAAGGGCTTTCACTAAGTGATAAATTCTTGGCCCAATACTCAAGCCGCATCGATAGCTTAAGTCAAGGCAATCCAGATTTTAGGATTCTCCGAGAAAAGGCTATTTCTGCTTTTTCTAAAATGGGTTTCCCCTCAAAAAAACATGAGGAATATCGTTACCTGAATTTAGATGCTTTCTTAAATCCTCAGTCTATTTTTTCAAGCAAAGCAGATCAAACTCACCTCGATTCTCAACTATTCAATCATTCTCTGATTCTTCAAGATGCCTATCGTATTGTATTGATTGATGGCGTTTTCTCGAATACATTTTCCGATTTATCTGGATTGCCTCAAAACATTGAAATATCAAGTCTTACTGATGCTATTCTGAATAATAATTCATCTGCACTTGCACATCTTGGCACTTTAGCAAATGTTGAATTAGATCCTTTTATTTCAAGCAATACACTTGCTTTTTCTGATGGACTCTTTTGTAATGTATCAGAGAATACAAAACTCGATAAGCCCATTCAGATAATCCACATTCAAACATCTTCTCAATTAACACATGCTCGGGTTTTGTTTGTGGCAGAAAAATCATCCCAATGCCAAGTTGTTCAAACATTTTTATCTTCTGGAAATTCAGGTGTAGCATTAAACAATACCGTTTCTGAAATTCTTGTTGAAGAAAGTGCTCAGGTTGATTGGACAACTTTTCAAGCTGAAGAACAATCCGCTGGTTTAATTAATACGACCGAAGCTCACGTAAAGCAAGCGGGTATTTTTAAAACAGTAACCATTACATTGGGTGCCAATTTAGTGCGTAACAACCTTAATATTGTTTTGGCTGCCCCAAATTGCGAAGCACATTTGTATGGATATTATCATCCTATTCATAATCAAGTATTCGATAATCACACCTTAGTAGATCATCGTTTTCCGCGTTGCGAGAGCAATGAACTTTATAAAGGTGTAATCGATAATAAAGCAACTGCCATTTTTAATGGTAAAGTGTATGTTCGCAAAGATGCCCAGAAAACGAATGCGTATCAAAGCAATAAGAATATCTTACTTAGTGATGAGGCAACCATCAATACAAAGCCTCAATTGGAGATTTATGCCGATGATGTAAAATGTTCTCATGGTTCTTCAACTGGAATTCTAGATCCTGAGCAAGTATTTTATTTGCGTTCGAGAGGAATTTCTTTGGACAAAGCTCGCTCGCTTCTCTTAACGGCTTATGCTTCCGAAATAGTGGAGCAAGTTCCACATGCATCTTTGCGCGAATCGGCTGCTCTATTGATTTCTGAACGAATTTAAACTAATTCATGCCATGAATACTTCTTTATTTGATGTTGAACGTATTCGAAAGGATTTCCCAATCCTTCATCAACAGGTGAATGGTTGTCCTTTGGTGTATTTCGATAATGGCGCGACCTCTCAAAAACCTCAGTCGGTAATCGATTCAATAGTCCATTATTATTCATCATACAATTCCAATATACATCGCGGAGTTCACCATTTGAGTCAACTCGCAACATCGGCATACGAGCAATCGCGTGAAGAAATCAGGTCGTTTATATCTGCAAAAAGTGCTGATGAAATTATCTTTACACGAGGAACAACCGAAGGCATCAATTTAATTGCTCAAACTTGGGGAAGAAATTATCTCAAACAAGGAGATGAAATTGTTATCACTGCCATGGAGCACCATGCGAATATTGTTCCTTGGCAAATGCTTTGTGAGCAAACAGGTGCTGTTCTGAAAGTAATTCCAATGGATAATCGAGGGGAGCTCATTTTAGAAGAGGCCGAGAAAATGATTGGAGTTCGTACACGAATGTTAGCAATGATGCATGTTTCGAATGCTCTCGGAACAATTAATCCTGTTAAACAACTCATTCAATTGGCTCAAAAGTTTGGTGCCATGACTTTGGTAGATGGCGCTCAAGCGGTTCCTCATTTTCCTGTGAATGTGCAAGAGTTGGATTGCGATTTCTATGTTTTTTCTGCGCACAAAGTTCTTGGTCCTACAGGAGTTGGGGTGCTTTATGGCAAGTTGCAATTGCTCAACGAAATTCCCCCATGGCAAGGAGGAGGCGATATGATCCGGACGGTTTCTTTCGAGAAAACAACCTACAACGATTCGCCTTTAAAATTTGAAGCCGGAACACCTAATATTTGCGGAAGCATCGCAATGGCAGAAGGTATTCGCTATTGGAATGCCTTAAACCACGATGCTGTTTGGGAGCATGAACAGCATTTATTATACTACGCAACCGACCGTTTAAAGGAAGTAGATGGCCTTAAAATAATTGGCGAAGCAGCTCAGAAAGTGGCAGTAATTTCATTTATCATAGAAGGGCTTCATCCGTATGATGTTGGATTTATCTTGGACAAAAAAGGAATTGCCATGCGTACCGGACATCATTGCGCCCAACCTATAATGGATTTCTTTGGAATTCCCGGAACTTTGCGTGCATCGTTTAGTTTTTACAACACCACTTCAGAAATTGATCGCATGATGGATTCAATCAAAGTGGCCAAACAGATGTTATCATGAGTATTCTCGTAAAAGAATTAGAAATCATAGAAGAACTCGAGATGTTCGATGACTGGCAAGAGAAATTCGGCTATGTAATTGATCATGGTAAAAATATTATTGAGTTAGATGACCAATATCGCATCGAAGAAAATCTCGTTCATGGTTGTCAAAACAAGGTGTATATCGCTTCTTCATTCGATGGAGAACATGTTCATTATGTGAGTCATAGCGAAGCACAAATTCCCCGAGGTTTATTAAGTTTGTTGATGCGTGTTTTTGAAAACGAAAAGCCAGAAGAGATTCTTAAATCTGAATTGGATTTTTTTGAGAAAACAGGAATACGTGATAATTTATCGATGCAACGATCAAACGGACTTGAATCGATGATTCGACGAATGAAGCTCGAAGCAGCAAAATACATTTAGAATTAATTTCATGGAGATGACGATTGAACAACTTGAGAAAGATGTGATTGACATGATTCGTACATGTTATGACCCGGAGATTCCGGTTAACATTTACGAACTTGGACTTATATACGAGGTGAATATCAATGAAGCGAATGATGTTCATGTGTTGATGACCTTAACATCGCCATCCTGCCCGGTAGCAGAAACACTTCCACCCGATGTTGAAGATAAAATTCGTACCGTTGAAGGCGTTAACTCGGCGAAAGTTGAAATCACTTTTGAACCAACTTGGGATCAAAGCATGATGAGCGAAGAAGCGAAATTAGAACTTGGATTCTTATAAGAAACTCCTTAGTCATGGAAGAAACCATTATCAATAAAGTCGCAAATAGCAATCTCGTTAATATCGACCTTGAAGATTATTATGTAAAAGGTTCTCGCATCCAAATTGACATCAAGGAGCAATTGTTTATGGAGCAAATTCTTCGGGAGAAAGATTTTCGCGAATGGATTAAAGCACATAATTGGTCGGTTTATCAAAACGCGTATGTTGCTGTTTATTGCTCGGCAGATGCCATTATTCCCATTTGGGCATATATGATCATTGCGGCTCAACTCGAGCCATTTGCAAAGAAGACCGTTTTCGGTGATCTTGAAAATCTGGAATCAGAATTATATTCGGAAGCGCTCGAGCATCTCGACTTGACTCCATTTATTAATCAACGATTGATTATCAAAGGGTGTGGTAATTTGCCGGTTCCTCGCTCAGCCTATTTCATGCTTACCAATAAACTGAGGCCCATTGCATTAAGTATCATGTATGGCGAAGCATGTTCAACAGTTCCCATTTTCAAGAAGGCAAGTTCCTAGACCT
The DNA here is from genome assembly GCA_044369395.1 of Flavobacteriales bacterium. Taxonomy (GTDB): domain Bacteria; phylum Bacteroidota; class Bacteroidia; order M30B66; family M30B66; genus CALQRR01. The sequence goes on from JBIPLZ010000136.1 coordinate 5,434, forward strand.
AGGTTACCCACCTACTGACTATTTTTCATTAAATATCGTCAGTATGTTGACTGAATTTTATTAAATATCGTCAGCAGTAAATTATTTTCGTACTTTTGCTTCATGGAAATCCAACGAGCTGCAGAGGTTAATTTTCGAAAAGCGTTGATGCCGAATAAGGTTGTATTGCTTTTGGGAGCTAGAAGAACAGGTAAGACTTGGTTTTTGAAAAAGCTATTGCCCAAACTCGGATTGCCTTATTTGTCATTAAATGGTGAGGACACTTCTGTTCAACAGCTTCTGCAGAATAGAACAGTTGCTAATTACAAGAACATTATTGGGGAGAATAAATTATTGGTAATTGATGAAGCGCATCGAATTCCTGAAATTGGATGGGTGCTTAAGTTGATGGTTGATGAGATTGAAGGATTACACATTGTAGCAACGGGTTCTTCCGTATTTGATTTAAGAAACGGAACCGGAGAGCCACTTACGGGCAGAAAGAAAGATATTTTTCTCTATCCCTTATCGCAACAAGAATATATGCCTTATGAAAATCTCATTGAGACACGATCGCGTTTGCAAGAAAGATTGGTGTATGGAAATTATCCAGAGCTTCTTCATTTATCAAGTTTAGAAGATAAAGCGAACTACTTGC
>JBIPLZ010000137.1:0-6036 GCA_044369395.1 Flavobacteriales bacterium
TAATGATTGCGAGTGCATTCCACACTTGGCTTAAAGCATGGTCAATCCCTATTTTTATCGTTTTGTTTGTTCTTATAAATTGGCTTTCGGGTTATGAGTTTTTTGGGAAACGAAATCAAGCATTTGGCTTGGACTATAAAACGCAAGCTGCCATAATTCCCGAATACATTCGTTTAGACAAACAGCTTGCTAAGCAAATAGAGCAAGATTCTCTTCAAGGAATTGCAATACTAGAAAAATGGAAAGTCCGATCCTCGAAAATGGGTAAAAAAAAACCAACACTTATTTTTCTTAATGTAAGCGGAGGTGGCCTCAAATCGGCATTATGGACTGTTGAAGCTTTACAGGCAGCCGACAAAGCCACAGCGGGAAGACTGTTAAGAAACACACATTTAATTACTGGTTCGTCGGGTGGAATGATCGGCGCTGCATTTATGCGAGAATTGTATTTAAGAAAAATAGAAGGTCACATACAAAATATCTATGATTCAAAATACGGACATCAGATAGGGAAGGATTTACTCAATGCAATTGGTTATTCTTTGGCTGTGAGCGATATTTTTCTGAGGTTGCAGAAAATTGAAATCGATCAGAAATATTATACACGCGATCGCGGGTATGAATTTGAGAAGGCCCTGCATGAGAACACCGAATTTATACTCGACAAAAAACTTAGCGATTATGAAGAACCTGAATCGAAAGCGATAATTCCGATGATGATTTTCACACCAACAATTATAAATGACGGTAGAAGATTATTAATAAGCCCAATCCAACTAAGCTATCTAACAAGTAATGTGAAATCAAGTGAAAACGATTCACGAAGTTTATCAGAAGATATTGAGTTTAGCAAACTATTTAAGCAACAAGGCGCCGGAGATCTTCGCTTCGGTTCTGCAATCCGAATGAATGCAACCTTCCCTTATATTCTACCATCGGTTTCATTACCAAGCAAGCCCATCATAGAAGTTATGGATGCAGGATATCGAGATAATTTTGGAGCAAAAACTTCGATACGATACTTATATAATTTCCGAGATTGGCTTGCCGAAAACACCGATCAAGTTGTGTTTTTACAGATTCGAGAAAACCATAAATCGAACGAACTCAGAACACATTCCAAAAGCACCATCTCAGAGTTGATGCTTTCTCCTTTGGGAAATGTATATGATAACTTGTCCAAAATTCAAGACTATCAAAACGAACAATTATTTATGTATGCTCAAACTTGGTTCAAAGGGAAAATAACATTTGTTGAAATGGATTTAAATCCACCTTTAAAACCCGAAGGCGAGGTCATTTCGATGAATTTTCACCTAACATCGCTCGAAAAGAAACGCATTCACAATGCGATAGAACTACCCGAAAATAAAAAGGCAATTAAAAAACTCCAAAAGATATTATTATAAAACAACAAAGCCCCGTATAAAACGGGGCTCTGAGGTTTCAAACAACAATTAACCAAAATTAACTTAACATCTCTTTTACAAGAGTAGATATCAATTTACCATCGGCGCGTCCTGCTAGTTTCTGAGAAGCTGCGCCTATTAATTTCCCCATATCTTTCATAGAAGCCACTCCTATTTCGGATGCAATTTGCTTGAGGACAACACGAACCTCATCTGGGGAAAGTTGATCTGGTAAATAATATTCAATAACATCTGCTTGAAAGAGTTCAGAATCCGCTAAATCCGAACGACTCTGCTGCTTATAAATCTCGGCAGCATCCCTTCGTTGTTTAACCAATTTCTGCAACAATTTAAGTTCAATTTCTTCGCTTAGCTCAACTCCAATTTTCTCGGACTTAGCCAGTAAAACCGCCGACTTCACTGCTCGTAAAGCCTCCAGTTTATCTTTGTCTTTAGCGAGCATTGCCACTTTTATGTCGGCATTTATTTTTTCTTCTAAACTCATATCATGTATTTTATAGAATCAGTCAACCTGATCGTGAAGGAATCTATTGTTAGGTAAAATTTCCAAACTTTTATCATCCGCATTTTCTGATAAAGTATAACGCGAAATATTGGTTTCGGAAGATAAATCTACATGCTCAAGATGCACATTACGACGACGAAAGGCTGGAGCAGACTCTAAATCAGAAACTGGCGAAGGTGTCCTAAGCTTAATGCTCAAACGTTTCACATTTTCCATACGTTCGGCCGAACGACGCATAGCATCTTGGCTTTCAAGTTGTTCATTCGATTCCTCAGATTTTGTACTTAATGTAAAATTCAATTCTGGTCTATCTGCTCCCTGAATTAATACATCCTCATCTGCATCTCTTATCAATTCATTTCTACGAAGTATCGGAGCTACTTCTGGCTTATTCAATTCTTCTGTTACCTTGGGAAGAACGTCAACTGGCGCATCTAAACTTACCACTTTACGAACTTCTTCAGTTTGTCCAGTAAGAATTCCTGTTGCAACCAATGTTACACAAACGGAAGCACCCAATGTTACATCATGCGAAGTTCCCATAATTACATTGGCATCCCAGCCAGCTTCTTCTTGCATATGATCCATCAATTCACCAACCTCATCCATCATGATATCATCGCCATAAGCAATGTTTACTAGAATGTGTTTAGCTCCGCGAATGCTGCTGTCATTAAGCAATGGAGAAGATAAAGCCGATTTCAATGCACGCATAGGAGCACCTTCACCTTCTGCAAGAGCAGAACCCATGATGGCCGAACCACCATTTTTCATTACTGTATTTACATCGGCAAAATCGACGTTAATTTGACCTGGAACAGTAATAATCTCGGCAATACCTCTAGCTGCTGTGGTAAGCACATTATCGGCTTCAGCAAAAGCTGCATTTAAACCAAGATTTCCGAAAATTTCGCGAAGTTTATCATTCGAAATTATAAGCAATGTATCAACACTGTTTCGTAATTGCTCAAGTCCATCATCGGCTTGTTTGCGACGTTTCTTTCCTTCAAATGTGAATGGAATTGTAACGATCCCAACAGTTAAAATACCCATTTCACGAGCTGTTGCAGCAATAACAGGAGCTGCTCCAGTTCCAGTTCCACCACCCATTCCGGCAGTTACAAATACCATTTTGGTTTCTTTTCCAAGGATGGCTTTCAAATCGTCAATATTTTCAATAGCTGCATTACGACCTACCTCAGGAATCGAACCTGCTCCGCGCCCTTCAGTTAATGTTAATCCCAATTGAACTTTGTTTGGAATTGCACTAGCATCAAGCGCTTGTTGGTCTGTGTTGCAGATTACAAAATCCACACCCCGAATTCCTTGTCGGAACATGTGATTTACTGCATTGCTTCCTCCGCCTCCTACTCCAATCACTTTAATGATTGAGTTTTGTGCATTTTGGGGAAGCTCAAAGGTCATGTTAATCTCATTAATCTCACTCATGGCTGTTGTTGTTTGTGTTGTTTATGATTTGTTGTTGTTTGAATATTTGGTAAACGATTATGAAAATTTATCACTTTCATCGTCAAAGAAATTTTTAGTCTTTGCAAAAATGGCATCAAAGAAACCCGGTGGTTTGGGCGCTTTGGTTGGTTGACCAGCTTGCTTTAACTCATCCCGGACTTTCTTACTGTCGCTCAATTCGAATCCTTTCATCACCAATCCAACAGAGGTTGCAAACATGGGAGATGCAATTTCTTCGCTTGCTTTCGATAAATGCTCATTTGGATAACCAATGCGAGTATCCATTCCGGTCATGTACTCTATTAATTGAGAAACATGTTTCAACTTGGCTCCTCCACCTGTGACTACAATTCCAGCAATGAGTTTTTTCTCGTATCCTGAATTTTTTATCTCGTAGTAGATATGCTCAATGATATCTTCCATTCTGGCTTGAATAATGTTCGCCAGATTCTTCAAGCTGATTTCTTTGGGTTCTCTTCCACGAAGCCCTGGAATCGAGACAATTTCATTCTCTTTACTTTCGCTCGATAATGCCGAACCGAAGCGAATTTTCAACATCTCTGCCTGATCTTTAATTATCGAACATCCTTCTTTAATATCTTCAGTAATGATATCCCCTCCAAGAGCAATTACAGCAGTGTGACGAATAATTCCTTCTTGAAAAATAGCGATGTCGGTTGTTCCTCCACCTATATCAACCAAAGCAACTCCCGCTTCTTTTTCTTCTTTACTTAAGACAGCATCTGCAGAAGCAAGTGGCTCCAAGATGAGACCCGTTGCTTCTAAATTAGAACGATTTACACATTTATAAATATTCTTAGCGGCAGCAATTTGCCCCGTTATGATATGAAAATTAGCTTCCATGCGAATTCCACACATCCCAATAGGTTCTTTGATGCCTTTCTCATTATCAATGATATACTCCTGTGGAAGAGCGTGAATAATTTCTTCTCCTGGCAACATCACCAATTTAAACATATCTTGAACCAAGGCATCGATATCGCTTTGTGCAATTTCCTGTTCAGAGTTACCACGCATCAAAACTCCATGATGTTGAATGGATTTTATATGCTGGCCTGCTATTCCAACATTCACGAACAAGATATCTACACCCGAAGCATTTTCAGCTTCTTCGATAGCTGCCCGAATACTTTGTACGGTTCGTTCAATATTAGAAACAACTCCTCGCTTTACACCAATGGATGTTGACTTCCCATGACCGAGAATTTCAATCTTCCCGTGTTCATTGCGACGACCAACCATAGCCACTATTTTGGTTGTACCAATATCAAGACCTACAACAATTTCATCCATAATTTAAATTGGTTTTTTAGTGCAAATGATTTGGTTATTAAATTTTAAATTTAACGAACTGTATGTGTCCCAACCAGCCAAAGGCATCGCTTTGGTATAAAACAATTGAAGTCGTTTAAATTTATTTTCTAGAGCATCAACAGTACCTAATAAAATACTTGAAGGACCGATGTTCGGAACCATTTCAAGCTCTCCGTTTTCAAGAACTACCACTTGCTCCAATTGTGCCCAAATAAACGTATCGCGACGAGCTGCCATGGCGAGTGTATATAAGTCGTCTGTTTGAGAAACAAAGGCAAGGGAATCGTTTGCAATAATATTCTTCACATTCATATCCAATTTGTAATATGGATCGTTAATAGCACCCGTTGCAACAGGAACTCGTGCTGTAAATCGATCAAGAACAGGCATGTAATAACCTTGGTCATCAATGTAATAACTCTCTCCAAAGGTATCTATGATGCGAATAATTGGATTGCGTTGAAGAATATCCATGCACAAAACGCCCGATGGATTAAAATAAACATCTGCCGCTTGAACAGCTGGATGATTCATCAGTTCTGTTTCAATCTCATTTAAGTTAATCGTATTAGCCCGAACGCTATCGATTTGAATGCCCTTTTGTTTGAGAAGTCCATAAACGTCTTCGTCGATTATGAAATGCAATTCAGGATCTCCACTATAAGTGATTTTACTTTGAATACACACTTCAGCTTGACGCTTGTTGTTTACAAAACCGAGTAGCACAATGACCAGCATCATACTCAGCGACCAAAGGACTATTTGTAGGACCTTCTTTTTCATGATAAAGAAGGATTTAGAGTTAATTTCTGACGAATTGGTTCGAGCAACATATCAATATCGCCAGCGCCCAGCGTAAGAAGAACTTCGGGTTTATGCGAAGCAATGTATTCGGGCAATTCCGACTTAGTGAGTAGACACTTTTTGTTCGATTGAATTTTACCCAATAAAACTGCCGAGGTAATGCCAGCAATTGGAAGTTCACGTGCAGGATAAATATCGAGAAGAATGACCTCATCAAGCAGCGATAAACTAACTGCAAATTCATCCATAAAATCGCGGGTACGACTAAAAAGATGCGGTTGAAAAACCCCCATAATTTTTTTGTCTGGGTAGATTTTTTTAACCGAACTGATGCATGCTTTTAATTCTTCTGGATGATGCGCATAATCGTCGATGAAAATAAAATCTTCTTCACGCATGAGGTATTCAAAGCGGCGTTTAACTCCTTTGAAACTAGCTAAACCAGAACGAATTGCTTCATCATCTAATCCATTAAGGTAAACAGCAGTGATT
>JBIPLZ010000355.1:0-2919 GCA_044369395.1 Flavobacteriales bacterium
AAGCAAGAACATTCTTCGTCTATACCTGATATAGCTCAACAGAAAATTCTACTTCAAAACTACCTCCGTTTTAAAGGTCCGTTTCATGATCGAAAAGAAGATGAAAAAGACATTGCTATGTTGAGGGAAATCTTTGAAAAATTATGCCTTCAACTGCAAACTGGAAAAGAAATTTATGCCCGTCACTTTGCAGATGAGCACGATTACTCGATTGAATATGTTCATGAAGTTTTTGCACTACTTCATCCATGGATTAAAACAGAAAGAAAATCCTTTGAAGAAGATACTGTGGATGAACTATATGGTTTCCCAACAATAATGACCGAAGTCACCCCTATTTATCTGGCTTTAGGACGTAGAGATGTAAAACTGGAATATCAGCACAAAGTAATTTCATTAAAATAATAGAATTTTAAAATGAAACCATTCGAACAATATCATACCCGTTACAAAGAGATTCGTGACGAATATCAAGAACAGTTAAACGAAAATAACTTTCTATCATTCATTGATAAAGATGCAGCCAAACTCAATAACCTAATCATGGCTGGCTTGGGAATGGGCACCCTTTTTTTAAGAATGGGAGCCGTAATTCAAATGAGTGCCAAACTGCACGATGGCGATACAAGCAATGATGCATTGTATATGAAGCAAGTGATTGATAATCTCCGAGAAACTTTACCAAGCGATACCAACTGGAAAAACCTCTGGTATGCATCAATCCATCCCGGAAGTAAATGGGAAGCAGCCATCCCTAAAAACTCAAAAGAAAACAACAATACCATACTAGATCGCTTTGTTACTTTCCGAAATAAATTCGTGCATCAGAGCATACGAATTACCTCAACCCAGCATTCAGAATTAAAAAAAGGTATAGATGTATTGGATTCGATGGCTAATTTGTATTCATTGTTTGAAGGCGGAAGTATCGAATTAATTGATGAAAAGTATTTTTGGAAACAAGAAAAAATCGAACTCGAATTACATCCATTTGTTCAATCAGGGCAGCATGAAGGACTGCCTTATTTGTTTCAAGGACTTTACGAAAATAAATCGAAAGCGAAATTCATCAATACATTGCGCGGAGATGAAACAAATCCTGAAATAAACACTTCGTTGAATGAGCGTTTCTTACCCATGCAAAATGCATTGCGAGGCGGAGCAGGACAAGTATTCGACCACAGCGAGCGCATAAACTATTACCTCGAATGTTTTGTTGGAAGAGAGCGTGAAGTTCAGTCGGTATTGAATTGGGTGTATAGCGATTCTGAGAAAAATGTATTGCCCATATACTCAGAAGCGGGCATGGGAAAAGGAGCGCTCATTGCGGGGATAATTAAAGAACTTCAGACATGCCATACACCAACAATGTATCATTTCTGTGGATCGGGAATGGCCAATAGTCTGCATGCTATTTTGTATCATTTTATTTTACAAGGCAAGAAAATGCCTGGAATGAATGGTGCGGGTGTATGGAAAATAATGGATGAATTGGTTCAGCGTAAAATGGACCGTTTGCCATCCCGTTATTTTGATGCAATTCGACTATTTCAAACTTTATTAAGTGAATGTTTTGAAGCAAGTGCGAAATACAAAGACAAGCCAATTGTCATTATAATAGATGGCCTAGACGAAGCCGCAGTGGCAAATAGTCAACTAAAAATCTCCGACTGGTTTTATACCTACAACGACAAAGATGAAATTGAGGACAATTGGAAATCGCCCGACTATGTGAAATGGATTTTCTCTTACCGATCGCTACCCGATAAAAACAAAGAAGGATTTAAACTGAATGGGCAATTTGCATTGGAGCAAAATGAACTTGTTCAGCCCTTGCAGGGATTAACGGAAGACTCTGTTCGCGAAGCCCTGAAGAAATTTGAAGTATCAGAAGAATTTGTTCAAACGGTTATTGAAAGAGGCGCAGTAGCATGAAAATGATTGACCCTACCTACCTCCGCACCATTCATGATGGTTTGCTTTCAGGTGCAATTCATAAAGACAATGCTTCTACCCTACCCATTGGATTAATTGGTATTTATGAAGAAGAGATTCCTCCTGCAAGCAATGTGAACGATCGCAAGAAGTTCTTAGATTTTTTTGCCGTTTGGGCATTGCTGAAGAAAGAAGTGAGTGCCGCTTTTGTAGTTCCGCTATTGGAAGGTTGGACAGAAGAACAGGTATTGGATTATATTTCTAAATACAGCAAGTGGTTTAATAGTCCTGTGAGTGGGAAGTATGTGTTGTACAATGAGCGGTTACGAAGCTTTCTGCTGCAGAAAATTGCGCATAATCATTTTGAAAAATGCAATGTGTCAATCATTCTAAACTGCCAGACAGCACTTCAAGCCAAATCCGGTGACGAACAGGAATACTATGCATTAGAAAACCTTAGCACGCATTTGCTCATCCAGGTCATGGAGAGCAAAGATGCCGCTGCATTAAAATCATTGGCATACGATACAACCCATTGGAACCGCCAGGTTGAAATTAGCAAGGGCTTTAAATGGAGCAAGCACATGCTCAATGATATGATGCTCTGGGCCTCTAAATACAATGAGGACGAAGTCATCGAATGTGCCCTCAATAAAGTTGACCTTCACCACCAAGAGCAAAACGATGCACAATTAATATTAAATCTTATTAATAATGGAGATATTGAACTTGCTCTAACTAATTTATCAAATTATGGAAGAAATGTTAATGGTGGATATCAAAGGCGATGCATGCTATATTTAATTATTCTAACAGAGCAGACAATTATAAAGGGTCTAAAATCAAAATATGACATCGATAATATTAATATTATAATAAATGATTTTAAAAAGCACTACTTTGACCAATCTATCCGAATAGAAAGATTCTTTTCTTCCTATATAATTTTTAAAATTGGAGTTGCTCTTCATCTTGCGCAAATTG
>JBIPLZ010000336.1:0-3104 GCA_044369395.1 Flavobacteriales bacterium
CTATACTTTTTTATGTAATTGTATTAAAATATATGATTATTTCTGGATTAAATTAGTTGAAATATCAGAAAATGATAAAATTATACTTGACAATTTTTTGAACGCAGGAGAGACCAATAATTATTCCCGAATTTCTTTTCCAAACAATATTGTTAATCTCAAAATAAGCAATCGTAATATATATTACATGACAGATGAAGGGAATCCTTTTAATAATATTTATCATAATCATTTTGAAGCAGATAAGTATTCTTTAGAAGGTAATTTCAAATTTGCATTAGATTGTTTTATTTGCTCATTGGAATTTAAAAGGCATTTTGATTTGCATAATGAACAATATTCAACTATTGATGAAATTATAAAAAATTCAAAAAGCATAAAAAGATCTAGTTGGCAAAGGTATTACAATCTGACTTATAGTCTAAAAAATGATGAAAAACTTCACAGGGAAAGTGCTCTGCAAGATTTGCTTTTAAAATCATTTTCATCAGGATATATTAGTGAGACTATAATAATTTTGAATGACCTCAAAAATATAAATGAAGATCATTGGCTAAAATCATCATTAATACAAATGTGTCATAGATCTTTAATTCGCCAAACTAGTAGAATAAAAATAGATTTTTTAGAATTTATTAGTGGCGTATTTCTATTTGATGCAATAGTTTATTTGATTAATCACGAGCCAATCTTCAGAGAAATAAATAAACATTTCAAATTTTCATTAACTTTGAAAGTTCTTTGTAAAATTGAATATTACTCAGATGTCCACATAAAAACGGTTGTTTTAATTAATAAATATACTAATGCTATTAATTGTGAGAGAAAAATATTTTTGATAAATAAAATAATAAGCCAAATAATTTATATAAGATTAAATAAGCTAAAGTATTTGATTAGTTTTCTTTATTCAATTGAAAGTATAGAAAAATATGAAAATAAAATATTATTAATAATAATAAAGAGATTATATAATGAAAAAATAAAAGACAGAGCTGATACATTATTTTCTCTCTTTGAATTGTTAGATAAGAATGTAAAAGTGAAATTATCAAATACATTTCAAACAATTTTTGATAACACGATTTCAAAATTAGATGATTTTCAACTATTTGAAATAAGATGTATTCATTATTCAGTTGTTAATTATTCATTTTATAATCTTAAATCAGACTTATTCAGCTTAAATGGCGAACTACTATTGTCTAAAATCGGACCACATGTTTGGATGAATTGTATTTGCAGTCTAATTGAATATTCGATTAAAATAAATAGTCCAGATTGGATTATATTAGTAAAATATGTAGAAGAGAAAAGAAAAATAAAAAATGAATTTGACAATCTATCATTTATTTGGTTTTATAAAAGAATTGCTGATTGTCTTTTTGATAATGATAATTCAATTAAAACTTTAATTTTAGCTCAAATTATTCAGGAGAAACTAATTGCACTAGAACCTTTTTTGCGAGAAAGAATAAAAATAAATAGACTAGATGATGATCTTTTAAATGATGTTATCACATCTAATTCCAATATTGACATACATGATAATATAATTCATTATGTTTGGAAGGATGAATTAGTTTCTTATTCTATTATTAGAAAAGAATATAACGATTTAATCTCGATACTGTATTTAGATTTAGGATTTAAAGAATCCAAAGAAAAAGGGTTTTTAAAAACTTCCATTTCAAATAGAAATTCTTTTGATTATTTTTCAAGAGAATTCAAAAAAGGTGCTATAAAGTCTCTTGACATAAGTAATATTGACACTGAAATAATTATTCACATATGCAAAAATTACGAATATGATAGCGAGGATACTGAACGAATATTAGCAATTTATGCACTGAAGGAACTTTTTTTTGAGGACATTAATGAATTAAAAATCCAACGTTTCAACCGCACTCTCAACCTTCAATGGGCCATCGACATAAAAAACTCTTTCAGTGAGAACTAAACAAAACAACACCGACCCCACCTACCTCCGCACCATTTACGATGGTTTACTTTCTGGTGCAATTCATAAAGACAATGCCTCTACCCTTCCTATTGGGTTAATTGGCATTTACGAAGAAGCTCTTCCTCCCGCTAGCAATGTAAACGACCGCAAGAAGTTCCTGGAGTTTTTTGCTGTATGGGCCATGCTGAAAAAGGAAGTGAGTGCAGCGTTTGTGGTTCCGCTATTGGAAGGTTGGACCGAAGAGCAAGTATTAGAGTATATTTCTAAATACAGCAAATGGTTTAATAGTCCTGTGAGTGGGAAGTATGTCTTGTATCATGAGCGTTTGAAGGCGTTTATTCTTGAAAAGCTTACAGACAGCAAAATACATATCCTTCATGAACAGCTTATTAATAGACTGGAAATAGCTATCAATGAGCAAAAAGAAGATGAGTTTGAATGGTATGGTTTGGAGTTTTTGTGTGTGCATTTACAAGTAGAAGGTTTCACTAATGAGAATAATTCATTTGCCGAAAAACTTTTTGAATATTCTACTTCAAGTATCTTTTGGTCAAGACAAAAAGAGCTATTGGGTTCCTACCGATTTACCAGAATTGCATTAAAAAATGCATTAACGCTTTTTGAAAAGATCGATCATACTCGCGCATTCTTTATTCACAAAAAATATATTGAACTATCGGAAATTCAAAGAGCATATTCTGATTTCATTCTACTGAATTACCAATCACTATCCATCGAACGTATCGTGTTTTCTATTGAAGACTATCATACTTGTTTGTTGGATGAAGAAGAAAAGTTTATTTTATTCATAACTATTTTCATCAATAGTATTAAAGAGAACTCCGAGTTAAATCATGATTCTAAACAAAAATTGTGTGCTTCAATCTTAAATTATGTTTCAAGTGAATTAAATACAGCATCCATCGCATGGAATGAATTAATTCCTGAGAAAAACATGCTCGATTTGTGCGTATACTTATCGACTCTTCAATTGGATGTCGATTTCTTCTTTGAATTGATTAAAGAAATAAAACTTCCCAATTCACTTAATGAAGAATGGATTCCAATCTTATCCAAAATCAACAATGTTACTATTTTACCCAAAGTAAAACTTGCATTACTTGAAAACAAATGGATTAAA
>JBIPLZ010000427.1:0-6010 GCA_044369395.1 Flavobacteriales bacterium
GACTACACCGGTGCTTGCAATAACAAATCAGGCGGTATGTTCAGGAACAGTAGATTTAACAGCTGCTGCAGTAACTGCCGGTAGTACTGGTTCTGGAACGCTTTCTTACTGGACCAATGCATCAGCAACAACATCATTAGCAAATCCATCTAGTGTAGCAATATCAGGTATTTATTTCATCCGAAGTAATGTTGGAACCTGTGTAGATATTGAGCCAGTTTCTGTTTCAATTACCACAACTCCAATTACAGGCTTCACCTACCCTACCTCACCTTATTGTAGCAGTGAATTAGATCCTGATGCGAGCATGAATGCAAGTGCTGTGGCAGGTGTGTTCACTTCATTAACGGCTGGTTTGGTGTTTTCGAATACTGCAACAGGTACCATTGATTTATCGGCAAGTACTCCAGGAACATATACAGTTCGCAATACTGTTTCACCTACAGGTGGATGCCCGAGTGTGAACTCAACATCTACAGTGGTTATAACTGGAGCGCCATTAACCGATTTCACTTACGATGCGGGTAACGATTTTTGCCAGGTGTATAGTGCAGTGAATCCTTCTCCAGTATTTGGACCAGGTGCTGCAGCAGGAACATTTGCTTCTACATTCGGATTGAATTTCATAAGCACAAGCACAGGGGTTGTAAATTTGGCATCATCTACTCCGGGTAACTATGCTATCTGGAATACTCGTCCCGCCATTGGCGGTTGCGCCTCAGAAAGCGATACCGTGTTTATAGATATCAACCCTTATGTGTTTGCCGGTTCGGTTAATACCTCGATTTCGGATGATATTATTTGTTTAGGCGAAACGATTGATTTGTTCTCTCAAACTTCGGCATACAGCAGTGTATTGTTGAGAGAGCGCTTTAACGGAGCGATTAATAATTGGGTTAGATCCACAACCGGTTCTGCGGGTGGTACAGTAGCATCTGCTGCTTGGACCTTGAGACCTAACAATTACTCTTACAATTCAAACAATTACCGTTCTAACGACAATACCCAGTTTTACATGTCGAATAGCGAAGCTCAAAATGGTACAACTACATTAACCACACTTCGCTCGCCGGTAATGAATACCGTTGGTTACACCAATCTAAGTCTCGATTTCTTCCATTATTACAACGCAGCGTCTATTGATACCGCTCAGGTTCAGGTTTCGTTGAACAACTCAACATGGACTACCGTTGCATCCTACACAACAAATCAAGGTAACAGAACTGGCTTTACCAATCCTGTGATTAATTTGAATGCGTATATTGGTCAGCCGATATTCTATGTAAGATTCAGATATACCGCAACGAACGACAAATATTGGGCTATCGATAATGTTTCGCTTACTGGAAATTGCACCAAGTATAACTACAACTGGGCTTCTGCTCCTGCAGGATTCTCTTCTACTTCAGCAAATCCTTTAAACGTTGCTCCTCCGCAGAATTCATTCTACGTGGTAAATGCAACCAATACATTTGGCTGTAGCAATCCATCGTCACCACTTCCTATTACGGTAAATGCCTTACCAATCTTGACTAGTTCATTAACTCCTCCCGCAGTTTGCGGAAACGAAGTATTTACGTATGTTCCCGCAAGTACACCATCGAGCGCTTTGGTTAGTTGGACAAGACCTGTTGTTACAGGCATAACCAATGCAGCCATTACAGCAGCACAATCGGGTAATCCTAGCGAAACATTGGAAAACCTTACCAATGCTGACAAGAATGTTATCTACAACTTTACGCTCGATAACAATGGTTGTTCTCAAGTTGTTCCTGTAACTGTTGTCGTGAAACCAATCCCAGTGATTGATTTAGGTTCGAACCTTAGCGTTTGTAATGGATCTCCAGCACAGCTCAATACTACGATCACCAACGGCTTAACAGTTAACACATATTCTTGGTCACCATCAACTGGATTGAGTGACAATGCGATTTCAGATCCAACTGCTACAGTTTCGACTGCTACTCAGAACTACGCAGTAACGGTTCAATCTACCAATGGTTGTTCAAGTACGAGTTCGCCAGTATCTGTTACCAATGTTGGTTTCGGAGGTACAGCAGGCTTATGGATAGGTTCACAGAACAGTAATTGGGATGATTGTCGCAACTGGTCAGATGGTAAAATCCCAACTAGTGCTACCAATGTAACTGTTGATGGAAATGCATTAAACGATATCCAGATTTCGGGTACTCAGGAATGCAACAACTTGGTATTCTTGTCGAACAACAATACTACAAGAACGATAACCCTTATTGCTGGTTCAACATTACAAGCGAGCGGTAACGTGGCTGTTGCGAAATCTTCTGGTACTGGAACAATCACATTGCGTGTGATGAACAATGCAACACTAACTTGCAATAACCTATCGATTTCAGGCACAGCACCTGGTGCAGGCAATGCAATTGTTCAGAAAGATATGGTGAACACGACCATCAATGTAAATGGTAGCTTAAGTATTGATCCAGGTGCTCATTTGGATATGAACGATGGCAACAATGGAACATCCGAGGGTATACTAACCATTAATGATAATTTTGTAAACAATGCGAATGCAGCTGATTTCAATATTGGGAATGTGGAAGTAATCTTCAATGGAAGTACCTTGCAAACGATCACATGTCCAGCTAATCAGGACTTTGGTAGCATTACTCTAGACAACAGTTCGGTATCAGGTGTTAAGTTAAACAATAGCATCAGAGTATCAAGAGGAATGCAGTTTATTAACGGTGTGCTTGACCTGAACTTAAACACACTAACCTTGGGCTCAAGTACTTCAAATGCAGTGATTACTGGAAGTGGAAACAACAGTTATATCCTTGCTTGGGATGGAAGTGATAATGGTTCCGTTATTCAACATGTGAACAATACCGGATTCGACTATTTGTTCCCGATTGGTGATTTGAACGAATACACGCCTTTCAATGTAAATCTGAGCAGCGCAACCTTGAGCAATGCTACAATTACGGCAAAACTTAATGGTACTGTGAATCCGAATATCGTAGGAAGTACCAACTACCTTGGACGTTTCTGGAGCATTGAACCAAGCGGAATTACGAGTCCAGTTTACAGCGTTCAGTATAGTTATTCAGCAACAGATATCGTTGGAAGTGAAGCATTCCTTTTCCCTGCTAAGTATAATAGTGGCGGATGGCAAAGCTGTAACGGTAGTGCATCCAATGCAATGATCGGTACTGGTAGTGTTGATGCAGGAACCAACACGTTATCATGGTCTGGGATAACCACTTTCAGCGAGTTTACGGCAATCGGAAACGGATCTCCACTTCCAATTGAGTTACTAGATTTCAATGCAGCATGCGATGGTTCAAAGGTTAATTTAACTTGGACTACAGCTTCTGAATCGAACAACAAGCAATTCATTGTTGAAGAAAGTAATGATGCTAAAAATTGGGTGGTTGTAAAAACTGAACTTGGAGCTGGCAATAGCAATACACTTCGCATCTATGCGGTATCTGTAAATGCTAACTACTCGAATGGAACTTACTACCGCTTAACGCAAGTGGATTATAACGGTGATTCAGAAACGTTCGATCCTATCTACGTGAACTGCGATGTGAAAGTAAGTAACGAAATAAACATCTATCCTGTTCCTGCTTACGAAGTATCCAACTTGGATATCCAAGCAGCAGAAGACATGGATATTCAGATCACATTGTTTAGCTCTACTGGTCAGATCTTATTGTCACAGAAAACAGCGCTTAAGAAAGGTAACAATATCATCACATTGGATATTGCCAACTTAAATCCTGGAATGTATCATGTAAATATTGTAAACGATAAGAAGATTGAATTCTCAGGAAGTCGATCCATTATCAAACGATAAACCCTAACCTTTAAAATTTAAAATCCCAACAGTATTTGATATGCTGTTGGGATTTTTTATTTGTTATGAAGAATTGTTTAAAGCAGAAATTACAAACGACTTAAGAAATATGATCGTCATCAAAGTGGAAACGGAAGCCCAATCGTTTGCCTGTTATGGCTTTGATACTTTGAGCATTTTCGGTAATTTGACTGAATGTTGTTTCCTGGACAGTTTCGTATGGAGGCATCAGCAAATCGAAATTGAGGCAAAATAAAATGGCTGATTGAATAACAGCTTCGATACGTTCTTCGGAGATAATATCAGTAGAGAAATTATTATATAAAAAACCCATCTGACGTTTTCCCTCAACCATAAAATGACTGTCTTTATTGATGAAAATGCGACCAATTAAATAACCAACATCATTTACACGTTTGTGAAGAATGGAATCGGAAAGGAAATTGTAGATACTTATCAAACCGCAATATGCTCTTGAATGTTCTTCTTGCACATAGGATAAATTCCAAATTTTATGTTGCGGATCAAACAGAAAAACATTGGTATGCATCTCAAACACCAAGATATCTCCCGCTGTTCTTATTTGGATAGAGAATGGAGAATTCTCGCTATATTCAACCAGAATGCGCTTATCGTGTTCATGAATCTCGGTTTGTAATTTTACCGCAACATCATGAAGAATGACTTTAAACTTTTCGAAAACATCCAAGTTTAAACGATAGATATCTTGCTTGAGCGAAGATTTCTCTTTCAGAGTTTGAATGATTAATTCCTTTGCGTTTTGCATGTTCAATAATTAATAAGCTCTGGCAAAAATTACACGTTGGGTGGAAGGATTGCCCGTTAAAATACATTTTCCAGCTTCCTGTTTATTGTTCAAAGGAATGCAACGGATGGTTGCTTTGGTCATTTCCTTGATTTTCTCCTCTGTTTCAGGTGTACCATCCCAATGTGCATGAATAAACCCTCCTGCCCCATCAAGCATTTCAACAAATTCATCCCAAGTATTAGCAGTATGTGTATTGGCCGTTCTAAAATCCAATGCTCGTGTATAGAGGTTGTTTTGGATATGCTCGAGTAGATGAACAATTTTATTGGGCAAATCGGCAATGTGCAATACTTCTTTTTCGAGGGTATCGCGACGAGCTACTTCGACGGTACCATTTTCCAAATCGCGTGGACCAATGGCAATACGAACCGGTACCCCACGAAATTCATGTTCAGCGAATTTGAAACCCGGTTTTTGCGTATCGCGATCGTCGAGTTTCACCGAAACCCCGAATCGTTCAAGATCTTTCTTAATTTCTCGTCCTGCGTCACATACCTTTTTGTATTCTTCATCGGAACGATAAATAGGAACAATAACCACTTGAAAAGGAGCCAATTTAGGTGGCAAGACAAGGCCTTTATCGTCGGAATGCGTCATGATGAGCGCGCCCATCAAGCGTGTTGAAACACCCCATGAAGTAGCCCAGACGTAATCTAGTTTTCCTTCTTTGCTGGTAAATTTCACATCGAATGCCTTCGCAAAATTTTGTCCTAAGAAATGCGATGTTCCGGCTTGAAGTGCTTTTCCATCTTGCATCAATGCTTCAATGCAATAGGTTTCTAATGCACCAGCAAAACGTTCGTTGGCTGTCTTTACCCCTTTTATAACAGGAATCGCCATGAAGTTTTCAGCGAAATCGGCATATACTTCTAACATGCGTTCGGTTTCTTCAATAGCTTCTTGAGATGTTGCATGAGCAGTGTGACCTTCTTGCCATAGGAATTCGGCTGTTCGAAGAAACAAACGAGTGCGCATTTCCCAACGAACCACATTCGCCCATTGATTCACCAACAAAGGCAAATCGCGATACGATTGAATCCATCCTTTATACGTGCTCCAAATAATGGTTTCGGAAGTTGGACGAACAATGAGTTCTTCTTCCAATTTCGCATCTGGATCCACAATAACACCTTTGCCATTGGGATCATTTTTTAATCTATAATGCGTAACCACCGCACATTCTTTTGCAAACCCTTCCACATGAGCTGCTTCTTTGCTTAAGAATGATTTGGGAATAAAAAGTGGAAAATAGGCATTCACATGACCCGTATCTTTAAACATTTTATCTAAAGCGGCTTGCATTTTTTCCCATATTGCATATCCGTAGGGCTTTATCACCA
>JBIPLZ010000139.1:0-6001 GCA_044369395.1 Flavobacteriales bacterium
GCAGTAAACACCCAAGCAAGAAGAACCAATGCTCCTGAATTTACTTGGCGTGCAATATCGGCGCTCACAATAAAAATCCCAGAACCAATCATGGATCCCATGATAATGGTGGAACTATCGAAAAGTGAAAGTTTTTTATGTGAGCTCATAAAGTATCTGGGTTAGGTTTTTATTTATAAGCCGGCAAGATATAGATAAAATTCGTTTTAAAACTTATGTCAAATCATTGGGATTAATTAAGAAATCATAACAATGTGGCGGTATCTTTAGCCGGTGAAAAACGCGAAGGCATACAAACTTTTATTTATTTCGAATGCCGTTTCGGGGTTTTCTCAAGGTATTTGCATGCTAGCGATACCCTGGTATTTCAGTAAAATTCTAGGGAAGCCCGAATTATTCGGATTCATGTATGCTGCAACAACGTTCGTGATGCTTTTTTGGGGATTGTACGCAGGAACACTCATCGATAAATTTTCAAGACGAGGCGTTTTCCTTGCCATCAATATTTTTGGATTGCTCTTGTTAGGTTCGGCTTCGGGTCTTGGTTTTATACTTGGCGAGGTTCCGTCTTGGTGTGCCATGCTTGTGTTTGCAGGAACTATTCTCGTCTACAATATTCATTATCCTGCATTGTACGCTTTTGGACAAGAAATTACGGAGAGGCAGTATTATGGACGATTTACTTCTTGGACAGAAATCATAGGACAATCGACCAGTATTTTATCGGGAGGAGCCGCGGCCATTTTACTTTCAGGGATAAGTTCTGGGCAACATACCATTGCGGGTTTCACATTCAATCTTCCATTTGGCATTCAAGCGTGGACATTGCAAGATGTGTTTTTAGTAGATGCGATAACCTATGCGATCGGTTTTGTTTTGATTCTGATGATTAAGTACGAACCCATTGCGATTCGGCATATTGAAACGGGTTCTGTAATAGATCGCATTCGCATGGGAATTACTTTTTTGAAAAATCATCCACTGGTTTTTGTTTTTGGAAATGCGTCCTATGCCATTTTCGTGGTACTGCTAATTACTTTTCAGCAGCTCTTACCCATTTATATCGATCAGCATCTTCATGCGGGCGCCGGAATGTACGCGCTTTCGGAAGTCCTGTATTCCTTTGGAGCAATGTTAGCCGGCGTTGCTATGGTGTGGGCCTTCCGAAAGGCGAGTTTTATATTTGGCATCGCCACCATGATGTGCGCAACGGTTTTTATTTACATTTTCTTTTCGATAACCAACTCTGTAATCTTATTTGGAGCGCTCTGCTTTTTAATTGGAATTGCCAATGCCGGTACCCGCGTTCTTCGAACAACTTGGATTTTTCAGCACGTTCCCAATCAATCTATTGGACGAATAAGTAGCGTTTTTCAAACCATCAACATTCTTTTTCGAGCTGGAATTAGTGCTTTGTTTGCGCTTCCTTTTTTTAATAGCGATGGTCAGATTGTATACGCTTTTGCAATATGTTCTGTTTTTGTCGCCATTTGGCTCGTACCCTTTTTAAAATACTACCGAAAATTTCAAACAATTAAAATGGATGAATCGATTTAGGATGCCGAATGCTCGTCAACCAATTTAAATCCTTTTCCATGCACATTGATAATCTCCAAACTTGGGTCGCCCGACAAATATTTTCGAAGTCGAGCAATGTAAACATCCATGCTTCGAGCATTGAAATAATTATCGTCCGACCAAATGGTGCGTAATGCAAAATTACGTTCAAGTGTATCGTTTATGTTTACACAAAGCAATTTGAGCAAGTCGGCTTCTCGCGAGGTTAATTTTTGAACGGTATCGCCTAAAATAAGCTGTTGATGCGTGGTATTGAATGTGTATTTGCCGAGTTTGTAATCCTGAACAGGCGTGTCGTCAACCGCACGTTCTGTGCGTTTTAAAATGGCCTTAATACGAAGAATCAGTTCTTCCATACTAAAGGGCTTGGTAATGTAATCGTCGGCTCCTACTTTAAATCCTTCAATCGCATCGTCTTTCATAGACTTGGCGGTAAGAAAAACAATAGGAACTTCCTTGTTATGTTTCCGAATTTCGCGGGCAAGGGTAAAACCGTCCATTATAGGCATCATTACATCAAAAATGCAGATGTTCCATTTCTCATTCAAGAACATTTTGAGCGCCTCTTCCCCATTCGAGCATAGTACAGTATGGTATCCTTTTACTTCTAAATATTCACGTATCAGAGAACCTAAATTAGGATCGTCTTCGGCTAACAGAATTTTCATGGTATAAATTTAAAAACGTTTATTAACGAAGATTTGATGTGATGAAATTACTCTATTCTAAAAGATTGACAATTGTCGTGTGGAAATTTTTAATTGACATTTTGTGCCAATGGCAAAATCAATGTAAACGTACTTCCAATGCCTAAATCGCTTTCAACACGAATGCTGCCATGGTGTTTGGAAACAATTGCGTTGACATAACTTAATCCCAAACCAAAGCCCTTCACATTGTGAATATTACCCGTTGGAACGCGGTACAATTTCTCGAAAATACGCTTTTGTTCTTCGCGCGAAATACCAATTCCATTATCGGTAAACGATATCAAGATGTTCGTGCCTTGGGTTTTGGTTTCAATCTGAATTTCGGGAATGTCGGGTGTGTATTTAATTGCATTGTCCAACAAATTGAAAATCACATTGGTTAAATGCACTACATCGCCATCAATGACTGGATTTTGAGCATTTAATATTAAATCCAATTTCACTTTGTGCTGCGTTAAGTGCATTTCAAAATTTTGAATCACTTTTCGAATCACCACATGCATGTCAACTCGGTTATTTTGAAGGTCGAAATCCGATTTATCGAGCAATGCACTTTGAAGCACGTTTTCCACAAGTAAGGTCATGCGTTTATTCTCCTCTTGAATCATGCGGGTGTAATTAGCCGTCATGCTTGCCGATTTATGAATATCGGGGTCGTTCAATGCTTCGCAGGCCAACGAAATGGTCGAAATCGGTGTTTTCAACTCATGCGTCATGTTGTTGATGAAATCGTTTTTGATGTCGGATAGTTTCTTTTGACGAATGATGGTATTGATGGTGTAAAAGAATGCTCCGATAATGATCAAAATGAAGAATCCGGAAGAGGCAAACATCACCCAGAGGTTGTTAAACACATAGCGGTTTTGTTCTGGGAAAAACACCATGAGGTAATCGGGATGATAAAAAATATCGTGCGGAAAAAGTCGAACCCGGAAATGGGTTTTCATGAGCTGTTCTGTATAATCGGTGGGATGATCGACGAACATTTTATTATTGATGAAGTCGTACAGACCAAACTCGAAAGGCGTATTCAAGCCCTGTGTTTTCAATTCTGAACGCAACAAGGAATCGATCAATCGTGGATCAACTCGGTCCTCGACGCCGTTGTTTACATTCAAATTGAAAAGCTCCCGGAAAATGTCCGTAACCAACCCGCTTTTCTTCATCAAGCGATCTAAGCGAGGGTCTTTCGTTCGTTCGTGAGGGTTTAGATCGGAGCTTATTTCACCGAAAGATGGAGATCCATTGGTTTGTCTGGCTTTCCTGATTTTCTTGTATTCTACTTGTCCGCCCGAGTCGGTGCGTGTTTCCCCAACGAACTCGATACTTCCATCCTGATTTAGTTGGCGGAATTCCGTTTGCAATTCTCCCGGGCTTACTTCGTTCCAAAACACCAAACCCGAAGTGGTGGTGTCTTTCCGGTCGATGCTTTTTCGTATCAAGGAATCGATTCCCAAAAAGAACATTTTTCCTTGTTTGGAGGCATCAAATCGTGTGCGTACTTTATTGGCTACTTCTTGCCTTTCGACCATCTCCACTACGTTTTGCAATGCCTGATTTACGGTGGTCTCAAAACGCTGACGCTCTAAGTCGATGGCATTGTTTATCCAATATATCTGAATGGCAATCAAGCCCGTTAAGGCAAGCACCATTGAAACGATAATGAATCGGATGTTTTTTTGGTTAATCATAGATTATGAAGGCAAACCGATAGATCGGCAAAATCCTGAATGCTGAGTTGTTCCGCACGAAGATCAAGAAATGGATGCTGAAATTCTCGTCCTGCGATGATTGGCTTAAGGGCATTTCGCAATGTTTTTCGACGTTGATTAAAACCGGTTTTCACAACATTTCGAAGCACTGCATACGGAACGGGTAGTTCTACATTGGATTTTCGTGTCATGCGAATCACCGCCGATTTTACTTTGGGTGGTGGCGAAAATACATGTTCGTGAACCGTAAAAAGATATTCGATGTCGTAATAGGTTTGAAGCAAAACACTGATGATTCCATAGGTTTTGTTTCCGTGTTTTGCGGCTAAGCGTTCGGCCACTTCTTTTTGAAACATGCCCACTACCGATTCAACTACTTCTTTGTGATCGAGGCAATGAAAAAGGATTTGGGAAGAAATATTATAGGGGAAATTTCCAATGACAGCACCTTGTTCATCCAAGTATTCTGGAAGGTTTAAGCGTAAAAAATCACCTTCGATAATGCGGCCTTCCAGTTCTTTGACATTGGCCTTCAAATAGGCCACCGATTCTCGGTCGATTTCAACCACGCGCAAATCGAGGTTTTTCTTGAGCAGGAAATTGGTTAAAACGCCCATTCCGGGACCCACTTCCAAGACTTTGCGGGGAGCTTCTGTTGGCGGAAGACTATCGGCAATTTGAGCAGCAATAGAAAGGTCTTTGAGAAAATGTTGCCCAAGAGCTTTCTTGGCAGTTACTTGTTTTTGGAATAATGCCATTAAACGGTTTCTAATAAAGTTCGGAATGCCACAAAACGATTTTGATAGCGTTCGTTATGAGAAGCTTGCAATGCAGGAGCAAATTGCTCTTTGTAGGTTTCGTAATGCTCCATCGATTCCATTAAATATTGAATGGAATACGTAAAACCCTCTCCATCTTCGGTGTTCAATACACGCAAGAACCGATTGTCGATAAACATTCCGGTATTGAGTACGTCGGGAATGTGTGTATTTTTCATCCAGTTGAGCCAATCCTCATGCACTTCCGGATCGATGTTTACAGTTACATTGTATAGTATCATGAAGCAAAGATAAACGAAGCTGTTCGCAAATGCTTTTTATTGACGAATCGTTTCGTTTTTCTTAAGAGCATTGCCCAGTAGTATGTTCGTGAGGTAAACACTGAAATCTCTTTCAATAAAACGGGCGCAAATTCCAGCAATGATTAATATAATCGCTATTAGCACAGCAAAAATTATCCATCCCTTAAAAGCAATATCAAGTCCCGAAGCCAATAGGATTTTGGGAAAAACATTCAGCACAATGGGGTGAACTAGATAGAGCGAAAAAGAACTATTCCCAATAAACATCAAAATTCGAGGGACTGTGTATGGCTTTATTTTATTGCGTTGCAGGAGCGAAAACAAGAGCAGTCCACAGCTAAGAATATGATTGAACCAACCTGGCAGCAGTTGTATCACTTGAAAATAACTGAGCACAAAAATCAATAGCGCTAAACCAACATACGCATTGGCCCAGAATAAAGATGGTGGTTCTATCATGCTATTGTAAATGAAGGAAATACCAATGCCGGTGAGAAAAAACAGTAAAACTGGATTCGTCATCAAACTCAAATAAGAAGCCTCATAGCCATACCATTCCGATAGATTCAACATCACAAAACCATTGGTAATTAAAGGAAGCAAAAGAGTAGATGCCAACAACCAGCCTATTAAAACAATCCATCGTTGCTTTCCGAACAACATCGACAATCCTATCAACACATAAAAATACACTTCATAATTCAAGGACCAGCCCACGGCCAAAGCCGGCATTCCGTAGGAAGGACCGATGTGATTGGCATAGGTTGGAAAAAAGAATAACGTGGGAAGCAACAAGCGTGGGTGTTCAATAAAATAAAAATGCCCATTGCCAGAGCATAAGATATAAAGCGTGGTCATTAAAACGTACAAAGGCACAATGCGGATGAGTCGTTTCCCTATAAATTCAGTGACATTTTTCC
>JBIPLZ010000140.1:0-5990 GCA_044369395.1 Flavobacteriales bacterium
AAACCTGAAGACCAGGATGAAGTTTATTTTCTTTGGCTGCTTTGAGAAGGTAATAGGCCATTACTCCAACAACAACAACCCGAAATAAACTGAGAAATAACTTCCCAAATTCACCGCCGAATTCCATACCGAAAGCCATTCCGTTATTTTCTACGAATGTGATATAAAACCAATTGCCTGCTACTTGGATAGATTCTCCAAGCATCATGTGAGTCTTAATCCAAACTTTAACAATTTGATCAACAAGCAACACGGACAATAAAATAATCAGCGACTTTTTCAAAATCAGAAAGCCCTGCTTTTGTGCAGGGCTAGAATATTATTGTTGGTTTTTAGCTTCGATACTAAGTGTAGCGTGAGGAACAATTCTCAAACGTTCTTTCGGAATTAACTTTCCAGTAACACGACAAATTCCATACGTGTTATTTTTAATCCGAACTAAAGCAGCTTCAAGGTTCTCGATAAATTTCTGCTGACGTGCAGCCAACTGACCAGTTTCTTCTTTTGAAAGAACATCAGAACCTTCTTCCATCAACTTAAAAGTAGGGGAAGTATCGTCTGTTCCATGATCGTCTTTATTTGAGAACGCACTTTTCAAAAGCTCATAATCTTTACGGGCCTCATCGAGTTTTCTTTCTATGATCTCTTTAAATTCCTGAAGCTCTTCAGGATTGTATTTATTTTTTTCTTGCTGACTCATTTTAATTCAATTTAGAGATTGTTAATGCCACAGATATTTCATCGGTAATTTCTACCAAAGAACCGATGGCGCTTGGGTCCTGATTAACAATTGTTAAAGATGCACCCAAAGTTTCGGCGCAAATATAAGATTTATTGTTTTCGATTGCTTTCGACAACGCAGGGTGAAAACCTACCACTATTTCGATGCTATCGGTTACTTCTAAGCCACTGCTTTTGCGAATGCCTTGAATTTTATTAACGATTTCGCGAGCCAAACCTTCTTCCAAAAGCTCTTCACTTAACGTTACATCCAAGGCAACCGTATGCGCCCCTTCGCTGGCAACTAACCAACCCGGGATGTCTTCCGTGAAAATTTCCACATCGTCAGAATGCAACAGGATAGTTTGTCCTTCAACTTCAATGGCCAATTCTCCATTTCGCTGAAGGGTGTTAATTTGGTTACTATCGAATGTGATTACGACAGCAGCAATGCTCTTCATCAGTTTCCCGAATTTAGGTCCAAGAACTTTAAAATCAGGCTTTATCTTTTTCTCGATCATTCCAGCATCGTCGCCCACATAAACCAATTCTTTTACATTGGTTTCCGAAAGAATCAAGTCCTTCACCCCATTCAATTGCGATTGAATACGCGGGTCGATAATTGGAACCATTATTCGCTGAAGAGGCTGGCGAACACGGATATTAACTTTTTTACGAAGAGCCAAAATCATCGAACAATAGCGTTGAGCGAGTTCCATGCGCTCTTCTAAATCGGTATCAATGAGATCCGTATTGGTTTTAGGCCAATTACTTAAGTGAACAGAAGTAACTTCTCCTGTGGATGCGGCATTCAAATTACGATATAGCCATTCTGCAAAAAATGGTGCAACAGGACTCATCAACTGGGAAACCGTTTCGAGACATTCAAAGAGCGTTTCATAAGCTGCTTGCTTGTCGGAATCACTTTCGCTTCGCCAAAAACGCCTTCTTCCCAAACGAACATACCAATTGCTGAGTTGCTCGGTTACAAATTCTTCAATGGCTCTAACTGCAGGAGTTGGATCATAATCTTCAAGCTTTAATTGAACTTCTTCTTTCAAACTATTCAAACGCGACAAAATCCAGCGGTCAATTTCAGGACGATTTTGAACTGAAATTTGGGTGCCTTTGTTCATTCTAAACCCATCGATATTGGCATACAATGCAAAAAACGCATAAGTGTTGTATAGTGTGCCAAAGAACTTACGCTGAACTTCAGTAATGCCATCCACATTGAATTTCAGGTTGTCCCATGGCTGCGCGTTACCTATCATATACCAACGCGTAGCATCGGGGCCATATTTCCCAAGTGTATCAAACGGATCAACGGCATTGCCCAATCGCTTCGACATTTTATTCCCGTTTTTATCAAGAACCAATCCGTTCGAAACCACATTTTTAAATGCAACAGAATCAAACACCATCGTGCTTATGGCATGCAAAGTAAAAAACCATCCGCGAGTTTGGTCAACGCCTTCGGCAATAAAATCGGCTGGGAATGCTTTGCCCGAATCGATCATCTCTTTGTTTTCGAAAGGATAATGCCATTGTGCATAAGGCATTGCACCCGAGTCGAACCAAACATCAATTAAATCGCTCTCTCGTTTCATTTTATTCCCAGATGCAGAAACCAAAAAGATCTCATCTGCAGAAGGACGATGCAAATCGAATTGCTGGTAATTTTCATCGCTCATATCGCCGGGCATAAAATTCCCCAACGGGTTTGTTGTCATGATACCTGCAGAAACGGCCTTCTCAATTTCCATCCGAAGTTGTTCGGCAGATGAAATGATGATTTGTTCTGTTCCATCTTCACTTGTCCAAATAGGAATTGGAATTCCCCAATAACGACTTCGACTTAAGTTCCAATCTTGTAGGTTTTCCAACCAATTTCCGAATCGTCCGGTGCCCGTGCTTTCAGGTTTCCAATGAATGGATTTATTGAGTTCTATCAAGCGATCTTTTACAGCAGTCGATTTAATAAACCAGCTATCGAGCGGATAATATAGAATGGGCTTATCGGTGCGCCAGCAATGTGGATACGTGTGATCGTATTTTTCAATCTTAAACGCTTTGCCTTCCACTTTCAACTTAAGTGCAATGCGCTCATCAACACTTAAATATTTTTCAAGGTTGGGAATAATATGACGAAGATGTTCTTTCTGACGAGCCAGTTCAACGGCTTTTTCATCGTCGTTGAGGTATTGTTCTTTTACAAATTCATGGGCAAATCCAAAAACGGTATCGTTTACTTCTTGAACAAAACGCCCTTGTAAATCGACTAATGTCAATGAGCCAATTCCATGTTGACGAGCCACTTTAAAATCGTCGGCACCAAAACTTGGCGCGGTATGAACGATTCCTGTTCCATCTTCGGTCGTGACAAAATCACCAGTAATTACTTTAAAAGAATCGCCATCTGTTGGTTGAGCATAAGGCAATAGCTGCTCATAACGAATCCCTTCAAGTTCAGCACCGCTAAATTCAGCGAGTATTTTGAATGGAATTGCTTTGTCTCCTTCTTTATACGAATCGAATTCGAGCTCAGCATTTTTTTCAGGGAAGAATTTGCCTGCTAAATCTTTCGCAAGAATGACTGTGCAAGGGGCAAAAACATAAGGATTAAAGGTGCTAACCG
Organism: Flavobacteriales bacterium; assembly: GCA_044369395.1. Taxonomy (GTDB): domain Bacteria; phylum Bacteroidota; class Bacteroidia; order M30B66; family M30B66; genus CALQRR01. The sequence continues at coordinate 3,359 of JBIPLZ010000140.1, forward strand.
CAACATACCGAATATTTTTACCAACGGTTAAAGCAGTGTTTGATGGAAGGGTCCAAGGAGTGGTGGTCCAAGCCATCAAACTCAAATTCTCAAGATCCAAATTTTTGAAAAGAGCGATGGCTTTTTCATCGGCCTTTACTTTAAACTGCGCAACAATGGTTGTGTCTTTCACATCCTTGTATGTGCCTGGCATGTTGAGCTCGTGCGAACTTAAACCTGTTCCAGCTGCAGGCGAATAAGGCTGAATGGTGAAGCCTTTGTACAATAATCCTTTTGTGTGAAGTTGCCCCAAAAGCCACCAAACACTTTCGATGTATTTGTTTTCGTAGGTAATGTATGGGTTTTCCATATCTACCCAATAGCCCATTTGACGAGTTAGGTCGTTCCAAATGCCTGTAAATTTCATTACATCTTCGCGACAAGCACGGTTGTAATCTTCAATGCTTATACTTTTACCAATGTCTTCTTTGGTAATTCCTAAAGTCTTTTCAACGCCAAGTTCAACGGGCAATCCATGAGTATCCCATCCAGCTTTTCTTTTCACTTGGAATCCTTGAAGTGTCTTGTAGCGGCAGAACATATCTTTGATAGTTCGTGCCATTACATGGTGAATTCCGGGCAAACCATTTGCGGAGGGAGGCCCTTCGTAAAATGTAAACGTTGGCATGCCTTCTCGCGAAGTTACCGACGATTCGAATACACTATTTTCTTCCCACCAAGCAAGCACCTCATCGGCAATTGCGGGTAGATTTAGATTCTTTTGTTCAGGGTAATGATGCATATTTATGATGCTATGCGAATTAGGGGCGCAAAGATAGGAAAATCGAGGCAATTGAATGTAGCGTAATGCTTTAACACTATGAAGTTTTTGTAAAAATTGGAAATTCTTAATTCTTAAGCAACAATTTCGTTCTGTGATACCTTTGTTATCAACAATTCTCAGAATTCACAATGCCTATAGCCGTGTATTCTTTATAAAAGTTTTAATTAAATTTAAACTACAGAGCAATTTTAAGCATATACCTTTGTTTCCGAAAATCGAATCAAAAACACAAAAAATTATGAAACGTCTGTTCTATGTTGCCACAGTATTAATTGCATTGGCCGGTTGCCAAGGTAAGGATGAGCCAAATCCAGAATTGGAAGCATTAAAAGCCGAAAAAGAAGCTATCGCAAAAGAGGCTGCAAGCAAAGATTCAACGATTAATTCTTTTATGGAATCGCTTAATGAGATTGAAGATAATCTTTCTCAGGTTAAACAAAAACAGGGCGCAATTAAATCATCGGCAACCGAGAGTGGTGCTGAGTTACAAGGTTCTGCGAAAGACAGAATTAACGAAGACATCAATTTCATTAATGAGTTGATGGAGGAAAATAAATCGAAAATTGCATCACTTCAGTCACGCTTGAAGAAATCGAACTTAAAGATTGCTGAATTTGAAAAGATGATTACTCGTATGACAGAGCAATTGGCAGAGAAAGATAAAGAAATTGGAACGTTGAAAGAGCAAATGGCTGCTATGAATATTCAAATTGGTGAAATGAATACTTCCATAACGAATCTTCAGGGAGAAAGTGCTGGAAAAACGCAGGTTATTGAGCAACAAACCGTAAAAATGAACACTGCTTTTTATGCAGTTGGAACTTACAAAGAACTTCGAGATAATAAAGTAACCAATAAAGAAGGCGGTTTTCTTGGTTTAGGGAAAAAGAAAATCTTGAAGTCAGATTTCAATCAAGACTATTTTACTCAGGTTGATGTTTCTAAAATTAAGTCAATTCCTATAAATGGTAAAAATGCGAAAGTAATTACCAATCATCCAACTAGTTCTTATAAGCTTGAAATGGATAGTAAGAAAAAAGTGAAGAGTCTTACTATTACTAACTCCGAAACGTTTTGGAGATCATCTAAATATTTGGTGATAACCATCGATAAATAATTAAATGACAACGTTTGTCTGTATTCAGATTTTAAAATAAAAAACGGCGGCCTTTATAAAAAGGGTCGCCGTTTTCATTTATAGTGTGATGATTTGTGATGAGCAACCTGAAAAATTTATCTCAATTACAATGACGGAAGTTTTTAATTATTGGTTGCTTTGAAAGAAAAAATTAGTTTCTACTTCCATTGATAAATGAATAACGGAGAGATAACGTCCAAGCGATGTTTCCAGAAAGGGAAATGCGCTTTGAAAGTAAAAGCTCAATTAATAAAGGGATATTAAATTAAAATCATTTACAATAATTCGTTTGCCAAGTTAGCGAGTTCAGATCGTTCACCTTTTTCTAAGGTAATATGAGCATACAAAGGATTATCTCGAATTTTGTCTATTAAATAACTCAATCCATTCGATTGCGTGTCAAGATAAGGGGTGTCTATTTGAAAGATATCGCCTGTAAAAACAATTTTCGTGTTTTCTCCAGCACGTGTTATAATGGTTTTTACTTCGTGCGGTGTTAGGTTCTGCGCTTCATCGACAATAAAATAGATATTCGAAAGGCTTCTTCCTCGGATATAGGCTAATGGTGTTATCATTAATTTTTCACTTTCCACCATTTCGGTAATTTTCTTGTATTCCTTATCGCTTTCTTCCCATTGATTTTGAATCATTTTCAAATTATCCCAAAGAGG
>JBIPLZ010000428.1:0-5975 GCA_044369395.1 Flavobacteriales bacterium
TACCCGTTTTCTGGATTGATGGTGCAAATGTAACCGATGGTGGTGTTGGAGGAGCTATTGTTCCTTATGGTACAATGAGAGTTACCGCTGGTAGTTTAACTTGTTCAAATGGACAAGGCGCAATCGTCTTACGTGAATCTGGTTTATTGCAGATTGATGGTGGGGTTGTAAACATGAAGATTTTCAGAACCTCAACAACTGCAATAACGCATCGTGGTTCATTTGTTATGAACGGAGGAACATTAAATATTACGGGTGATAATGGTGGGGAAGGATCATATTACTCTATGTTCTCATTGCCTTATGCCGAAAACGTATTCCAAATGGCTGGCGGAACCATCAACATTACTCGAACAGTCTCAGGTGGTATTACTCCTCGTGGTGGTATCATGATTGCTTCGAATGCTCAAAATCAGCAAGTAACAGGTGGAACAATTAACGTTAGTGTAACAGGAAATCAAGCGTTTGATGTTACTTCTACTGCTCCGTTCTTCAACATGAACATCAGCAAAGCATCTGCTGGAACGGGTGTATTTAACCTCAACCCAATTAGCTGGTCGTACGATGGAAGCGTTGGAAATACAGCAACTATTCCTGCTCAACCATTGCGCATTTTGAATAACCTTACTTTAAATGGTACTATTCCACTTTCTGTTTTAGGAAATGGAAATAATTTTCAGGTTGGAGGAAACCTGACTATCAAGAGTGGCGTTACTTTTTCAACGGGTCTTGGTTTATTAGTTTTCAATGGCAATGCAGCACAAACATTTACAATGAATGGAATTGTTGGTGTTGCTGGAATCGGCGGTCTTTCAGTAAATAAGAATACCCTATCAACTGTAAGTTTGGCTGGTTCACTTACCAACATTCCTTTTACTGGAGCTTTAAACTTATTGAGTGGAACGCTTGCTGATGGTGGAAAAAGCCTTTTCTTCGGTGGAAACATTACCAATAACGCAGCACATACAGGTGCTGGGCGAATTGTATTAAATGGGACTGCTATACAAACTATTGGTGGATCAGGAACTGGGACTTTTCAAAATCTTGAGATCGCCAATACTGGAGGTTTAACAGGATCTCTTCAGGTTACTGCAACAAACACGTTGAGAGTTAATGGAAATTTCACACTCTCGACCGATCGTCGCATGAGCATCGATATCTACAAATTAATTCTATCGTCAAGCTCTCAAATTATTGGATCATTTGGAGCGAATCGCTTTATTCAAACTGCTGGATTCCTTTCGGATGGTGGTATTGTGAAGCCTTTCAATTCAACTTCTGCTTTTGTTTTCCCATTTGGAACAGGAACCAACTACACACCATCAACCATCCAATTTTCATCGGCTCCAACAACATGGGGTACCTTGGATGTGCGTCCTGTAACTGCTCGTCAACTTTACGTTACCGATCCAAACACGTTCATTTACCACTGGAAAGTTCGTCAAACGGGATTTGTTGGAGTTCCTGCAAACTCGGTTAACTTAACCTACAACTATGGTTCATTGACCGATAACACGGCTTACATTCCTGCATATTATAATTATTCAAGCATTGCATTTACTCCAATAAACGATGTTACAAAAGTGGATGAAGCCACAAACAACATCTTGTTCACTGGCGTGAGTTATTTTGACGGAGATTTTACAGCGGGAATCCCGGCTGCTTTTGGAACGGTAATTCCTTTCTACAGTCGTGCAAATGGTTCTTGGAACTCTCCATCAACTTGGTCGAATAGCTCAACATTGAAACATGCTGGACCTGCAGCTACAGCATTCCCAAGTTCAAATTCACCGGTAATTATTGGTGATGGCCTTACGTATTTTCACACAGTAACAATTCCAAACAACAATACCGTTTCAGGTTCTTTGCTTGTTGATGCAGGTTCTACATTGGATCTTGGAGTTACAACCGGGAATAACTTTGGAGCACTTCCTTATTCAACTGCTGGTGGAGCTGGTCGTATTAAAATCTCTTCTGCTGGCTCTTTGGCTGAGTTTCCTGCGGGCGATTTTGGAATCTTCTTTACGACTGAAGGTGGAACAACCGAATATTATGCAGGTTCTTCATCGTTTGCCATTCCAACGTTTACCGCTGCTCCAACTTCGATGCAGATTCGTTCATACAAGAACCTAATCCTGAATCCTTCTGCGACAAATTCGGTAACAATGCCTAACCGCGATTTGGAAGTGTATGCAAACTTAACTATAAACGGAAATGCAGCAGGTATTGCAAAAACGAATGATTTTTCAAATAGAACATTGACTATACGTGGAAATCTTGTTGCAACAAGTGGAAATCTACAATTTGGTTCTGGCATCGCACAAAATGTTATTATTGATGGCGATATAAACATTGCTGCTGCAGGTGCTCTATCTGTCGAAAATGCTGGATCCGAATCGCATTCCATCTCATTGTTGGGAAATATCACAAACAATGGAACCATCGATTTTAGTCAAGCAAGTGTTGTTGACATCTCAATGATTGGGGCAAATAGCCGTTCTATATCTGGTACAACACCTACTGCATCTACGTCATTCAACAAACTTACAATCAACAAAGGAACATCTGAATTAACTTTAGTAAACGTGGATGTTCAAGGAACATTAACAGCCCCTTCGAATAATTGGCTTACTCTTCAAAACGGAACATTCCGAATTACAAAAGCAACAACATTAACATTAACTAATGCACTTGCTACCAACTTCCTCATCCCATCAACAGCAGCCTTGTCGCTCAACCATGTTGGAGCTGTTGTAAATGTGGCGATGGGAGCAAGTAATGCTTCCGATGTAATTTTAGCTGGGACGCTTGAAATTTTGAATGGTACCATGAACATCGGAAATCCTGCAAACAATTTTCATAATGACTTAGAATATTCTGCGTCAGATGTTCCAGTATTACTCGTTCAAGGAAATGGTACACTAAACGTAAACGGTCAAATTCGACGCAGTGTAAGTGTACTTCTTGGATCATTGAATTACACACAGAAGAACAATAGTACTGTTTTGATTCGTGGTAAAAATCCAGAAACTGCGGCTTCATTCAACTTAAATCGTGCAAAATTCGAGATTGTTAACCCGGGAAGTCAATTTACCATGATGGACAATTCATTGCTCATCATTGACCGAAGCGGTTTAGCCAGTGGTATTTATGGAGATTTCTATGTAAACCCTTCAACAAGTGTTGTTACAGGCGGAGAGATTCGCTTTGGAACAACCGATACACCTCCGGCTGCATCTGCAAGTACATTCTTGATTAATACAACGATTCCATTCTGGAACTTAACAGTAGATGGAACAACAACCAACAAAACAGTAAAATTAGCAACGGATCCCATTGTTGTAAAAAGCAATTTCTCTGTATTGGGAGGTTCTGTATTTGATGCCAATGGTTTGAATTTAACTATTGGAGGTAATTTCGTTAATCAGAATATTTCTTCTGCAGCGGGTGTTGCAGTAGGCGGATATCGTCCGGGAAACATCAACCAAACAACCACATTTAATGGATCATCTGCTATTCAGCAAATGTCTGGTGTGTTGAACAATCTAAGCAATTTTGGGAATTTAGTTCTTGACAATATATTCACAGGTGGTTCAGTCGATTTATCAGCAAACACAGCCATTCGCGTAAATGGAAATTTAACCATCAGTAATGGTGGATTTAATTCATCAAACAACCTCGCTACGGTTGCTGGAAATGTTACGAGTAGTAAAATCCACACTTCAATTGGAGCTGGATACTTGGTCATGGGAGGAACATCCAATCAGATTTTCAGTGGTAATGGGTCAGCTCAATACGGAAGTATTAAAGTAAGCAATGCTGCTGGTATTGAAACCGAAAATGCCATGCGTATTAATGGCGATTTAAATTTTACTGCAGGATTATTTTACATCAACAATCACGAATTAACTCTTGGTGAAAGTGCAACTGTTTCGGGAACAATAAATGCTAGTTCAATGATTCGTATGAATGGGGTTCCAAGCGATGGAGGCGTTCGTAAACTTTATCCAGCTTCGGCTTACGACTTCACATTCCCTATTGGTGTAACCTTAAAATATACGCCTGCTCGAATTAACGTTACGTCAAACACCGTTGCAGGAGATGTGACAATGAGATTAGGAAATGTAAAGCATCCTGCCACAACTGATGTGGCTAATAAAGAATTGTCATTTTACTGGAGCACTTCCGCAACTGGATTCAATCCAGCAACCACACTAACACATACCTACAATTATCTTCAAACAGACGCTATCAATGGCGTTGAAGCCAATTACAGAACAGGTCGCTATGTGAACAATGTGTGGAATCCTCAATTTGGAATTCCATCAACAGTAAATTCAACTTCCAATACTATGACACTTGCTGGTGTGAATTATTTCAATGGAGATTTTACTGCTGGTGAGCAATCAGAATTCGATCAATTACTTGTTTTCTACAGCCGCAATGCAACATTAGGAGGCAATTGGAGCGATGCAAGTTCATGGTCTACCGATCCAATATTAATGCATGCTGGAGCTGCAGCAGGAACTGCACCTTCATTCAACTCGGTTGTTATAGCAGCAGGACATACTGTTACTGCAACTGCCAATGGTGTTTCTTCGCCAACAGCACAAATAGATGGGACACTTAACTTAAGTAATTTCATTGGACATAATTTAGGAACTGTTACCGGAACAGGAACTGTTCAATTAGCTGCTACTGCGTTAAATCAGTTTATTTTTCCAGCAGGTTCTTTTGCTTCGTTTGTTGCTCCTGGTGGCGGAACAATTGAATATTCTAGTGCAACTGCAACATCATCTTTACCATCACAAGGCATTTACAACAACCTTGTATTTAATGGAGCAGGTGCAAAATCATTGTTTAATTCGGATATCACGGTGAATGGAAATTTAACAATCAATGCTGGCTCTGTTACAAATCCAAGCAACCGTAACATTGCATTGAAAGGGAATTTATCGAACCTCGCTGGAACCACATCAATGCAATTAGGAAGCGTTGGAGGTCTACAACTAACTGGTGGAGCACAGTCAATAACTGGAGCAACAACATTGGGTAAATTAACTGTTAATGGCGCTGGAGTTAAAACATTAAATAGTTCCATTACCATCGATAATCAATTACTATTTACGAACGGAATAATTCAAACTGGAGCTAACCAAGTTTCACTATCACTTGGAGCACTTTCAAGTGGAGCATCAGCATCGAGTTATGTAAATGGTAACTTCAGAAAAGTAATTTCTGCAAGTACAGCACTTAGAACGTTTGAAGTAGGTGATGCGATTACATACACGCCAATTACTTTACAGTTTAATGGAAACACCAATTCAGGTGGATCAATAACTGCATATTCTTTTGCGGGAGATCATCCATCATCAGCATCTGCAGGTATTGATGGTTCTAAATCGGTGAATCGTTATTGGGGTTTAAGTAATTCGGGTGTGAACGGATTTACAGATATAAGTGCAACATTTAACTTTGCAATTTCTGATGTAGATCCTGCTGTTAATCCAAGCAATTTAGCAGCTGCTCGCTATTCTGCTCCTGTATGGACAGCAGCTACAGTTGGAACTATTACCGCAACTAGTTTGCAAATTACGGGATTAACAACTTTAGGTGAATTTCAATTAGCAGAGCCATTTTCTTCTGGAATCACATGGACCGGATCGGTAAATACCGATTGGAATAATCCAGGGAATTGGAATCCGAATACTGTTCCATTGAGTTCATCTGATGTATTGATTCCTGTGGCAGCAAACCAACCATCGTTTTTAACACCAGGAAACGGACTAGCACGAAATATGGTGATTCAAACCGGTGTTATTCTCACTATTCCAACTGGGTATCAAATCACAGTGAATGGTAACTGGACAGGATCGAACGCTCAAGTATTAGGTGGAGGTAAAGTTCAGTTTACTTCTCCAGCGGCTGTTCATTCTGGTACAACTTCATTTGGATGTATCGTTTCAGTTGCAACT
>JBIPLZ010000005.1:0-18959 GCA_044369395.1 Flavobacteriales bacterium
TCCTAATGTTGGCAAATTACCATAAGTAATTTCAACACTTAAATTAGCCGTACATGTTAGATCGTTTACATCAGTAACAGTAACTGAATACGAACCAGTGTCAAGCAATGCTATATCTTCAGATGTTTGAGAGTTACTCCATAAATAAGTATATTCACCAGAAGCACCTAAAACTGTGATGTCGATTGCTCCATCTGAATTGCCGCAAGTAGCTAGCGTTTTTGTTGATGACAATAAAATATTACTAGCAGGAATTATTGTAGAGGAAACAGAAGTTGAACAACTTGCCGCATCTACTATTACTACAGTGTATTCTCCACCTGCTAGTCCTGAAACATTCTGAGTTGCGTCGGCTGTATTTGGACTCCAATCAAATGTAAATGGAGCTTCTCCTCCTTCTATTGAAATATCGATTGCTCCACCATTTGTATTTCCACAAGTTGGGTTGGTTACAGATGAAGAAGCAGTAAACTGATTTGAGTTAATAATATTTATGGAAATAATTACTTCACATCCATTTCCATCACGAACTGTGTCAACATAAGTTCCAGCAACTAATCCGGAAATATCTTCGGATGTTAATCCATTACTCCAATTATGTGTAATAATAGATGACCCACCATTTGAAGAAACAGTAACATCGATTGAACCATTCGATTGAGCACAAGTTGCATCAACTTTTGTAAACGTTACAGATGGTGCATCTTGATTCGTAATTGTAGTAGTTCCATTTACAACACATGTTGTTGTTAAATCAGTAACTTCCACTGAATAAGAACCCGCAATAAGTCCTGAAATATCTTCAGAGGCAATGTCACCTGGAGTCCATAGGTATGTGTAATTTCCAGAACCAGCAGTTACATTTAAGTTAATTGATCCATTTGAATTACCACAAGTTGTACTTGTAGCAACCAATTCAAGCTGTGGTTTGTTAGAATCGATGATTGTAAACGAAGTGTCAATAGAACAACCATTTCCATCATTCACCGATAACGTGTATGAATTAGCAACTAGGTCAGAAATATCTTGAGATGTTGAAGCATTAGACCATATATATGTATAAGGACTTAAGCCACCTGATACACTAACATTAATGCTTCCAATATTTTGACCGCATAATGAATTTTGAATTGTAGCTGTAACCAAAGGACTTTCAAATGTGGTTACAGTTGCAGTACTATTATTTTGACATGTTCCTGCAGGAGATGTATATACTATTATATATGTAGTATTTGCAGAAGCATTTGTAATGATACCTGTTGAAGGATCAATTTGAGCTGCATCGCTTGGTGCTGATTGAAAACTAAATGTTCCTCCTGTAGCGAAACCAGGAGCTCCAACTGGAGCTAATGAAGGATTATTATTACAAAAAGGAGCAATTGTGAATGAGGTTACATCTGAAGGAGATACAGTTATGGATGCTGTAGATGTTCTGATTGAGCCATTACAAAAAGCAACTGCTACGGTGTAACGTATTATATATGTATTACCAATAGTAGCATTGCTAATAATACCTGTTGTCGCATCAATTGTTGCAGCATCAGAAGGAGCAATATCAAAAGAATATGAACCACCACTTACAAAACCAGCATCCCCAACAGGAGCCTGTGAAACAGCACCACAAAATGGATTGTATGAAAATGAAGTTATAGGAGCTGGTGAATTTTGAATTGTAACTATACCTGAATTCCCAGCTGAACCGCAAGGTGTAATGAAATTATCTTCAATTCCAATAAGTTGATAGAAACCTGGTGTTGATACATTGAATGTATGGAAATAAGATTCTGAATTGTATGGAACCCCTACTCCATTTAAAGTAATAATATCATTGCCGTTTGGCGTATAGAAAATGTTGAACGGAGGTGTTCCCCCTTCGATGATGAAACCAATTTGAGTAGAATCTCCTTCGCAAATTGTAATGGTTGTATCTGTTGTAGATACGAGACTATTATCTTCGAAATATCCTAGATAAGTAAAAATAGGTGTGTTTACTTGAATGCAAACAGGAACTGATGATGAAGCACAACCATTGCTTCCTGATACTTGTGTGTAGTAGCATCCTTCTGAAACAACTCCAATAAAAGGGTTTGTATTTACTCCACCTGGAAACCAAAGATTATTTTGAGCAGCACTAGATGTTAAAAATGTTGAGGCTGAGCCATAACAAAATGAAGATGGTCCTGATTGAACTACAGTGGGTGTAGCTGGTGCTAAATTATTTGTAATTGTAATATCTGATCCATTATCAGTACCAACAGAAACTGGATTCGAACTAGTTACGCGGATTCTGTAGCCAGTACCTTCAGGAGTTCCATTTGGAATTAATGCGTAAACATATCCGTCTGCAGCATTCCCTTCGAAACTAAGGGGACTAACCGAAATTGATGTAGGAGTTGAGAAACTTCCATTCGCGTCAGAAAGTTCTGCATTTATTTGGTTTCCCGAACCAAAATTAAAACCAATGTTATTGAAATTTACAACAATGGTTGATCCAGAACAAAACGCTCCTGAAATTGGAAGTGTAACAAGTGTACTGGAACCATTTAAATTTTCCAACTCTAGAATTGAATTGGAGGTCAATTTTGATGTAAAAGCAGTCTCGCTTGCCGAAACAAGAGTAGATAATGAGATGCTAATAAAAAGTATTGCTAGGTAAAAGCCTTTTTTCATACTTACAGATTTATGCGAATGGGCAAAAATAAACAGATTGATGGGATAAAAAAATTAAGGTTACTATAAACTGCATCTTTTTTTATAAAAAATATGAACAACTTATAAATTTAGACAAAATAACCAAAATCAGGAAACGTAAAATCAGGTCTAACTGAAATACAAATGAGATATAAACGAGGCATTACGTGAATTTATAATCATCCACTCATACAATTTGTACCGAGATTTAGATTGATTAACAACCCATAATATACACTACTCAATTGTAAATAAAATGAAAGTCTCGATTGAATGATTATTTGTTTCAATTGTTATTAAAACCCATTTTCCTGACTATAAGATAAAACTCATTAGGAAGTTTTTCATTTGAAAAAATCTCCAAATACGTAGCTTTAAATTTACTCAATCAAGCGGGAATAACTTAGCGACCTCTGACGCAACAACTTGTCCCGAAATTAATGCAGGAGGCACGCCAGGACCTGGAACGGTTAGCTGACCTGTATAAAACAGATTACTCAGCTTCTTACTTTTACATGAAGGCTTTAAAATAGCCGTTTGCATTAAGGTATTTGCTAAACCATATGCGTTTCCTTTAAATGCACCGTAATCATTCACAAAATCATGAAACGCATAATCTCTTCGAAACTCAATAAATGGACGAATCTCTTCTCCAGTATGATTTTCTAATCGATCCATTATTTTATTGAAATACTTTTCAAGAACTTCGGAAGTGTCCTCCAAGCCAGCAGCAACCGGAATCAAAAGGAAAACGTTTTCACAGCCATCGGGCGCTCCCGAAGTATCTGTTTGGGTGGTTACAGAAACATAAAACAACGGATTTGATGGCCAAGTGGGATCTGTATATATTTCGTGAGCATGTTGATCAAATGCTTGATCAAAAAACAATGTATGATGCGAAAATGTGGGAAGTTTTTTCTTAACTCCTAAATAATACAACAAGCTCGATGGAGCCATTACTCGAGAATCCCAATATTTGGATGAATAACTCTGGTAGTTTGCAGGAAGTAGTTTTGTTTCGGTATAGTGATAATCGGCAGAAGAAATGATGACATCGGCTTCAAAAACTTTATCGGCAGCATGTACTTTAGTGATCTTACCACTGTCAAATTCAAAACGATCTACTGGAGTTGAAAATTCAAAACTCACTCCCTGCTCTATCGCAACTTGATGCATCGCCTTAACAATTTCAAACATTCCGCCTTCAGGATACCAGGTTCCCAAAACCATGTCGGCATAGTTCATTAAGCTGTATAATGCGGGTGTATTTTCGGGGCGTGCTCCTAAAAACAGCACGGGAAATTCTAAAATTTGAATGAGTTGCGGGTGTTGAGTTACTTTGCGAGCGTGTGCTGAAAGACTCTTAAAAACATCCAATTTCAATAAACCTTTTAAAAGATCTAAATCGGCAAATTCCAACAAGCTTCGTCCCGGTTTATAAACCAACTTATTGATACCAACCTCGTATTTATAAGCAGCCTCATCTAAGAACTTTTGTAAGCGCTTTCCGCTTCCAGGATCTTTCGAATCGAATAAATTTTTCAGCTCTTCGATATTAGACGGAATGTCCGAAAAATCGTTCTTACCCCAATACACCGTATATGATGGATCGAGTCGTTTCAATGTGTAAAAATCGCTTACCTTTTTTCCAAATCGGGCAAAATACTTTTCAAATACATCAGGCATCCAATACCAACTTGGTCCCATATCGAAGGTATAGCCTTGTGCTTCAAATTTACGTGCTCGTCCGCCAGGTTGATTGTGTTTTTCAAGCACAGTAACTTGGTAACCTTGCTGCGCCAGACTTGTAGCTGCCGACATCCCAGAAAATCCTGCTCCAATTACAATTGCCGTCTTTGCCATGTTTATTTTACAAAATTTTAGGAATCTAACACAAAAGCAAGTTCTTTTGTTTTATTAATTTTTAAATGTATGACTTATCCTATTTTCAGAAAATACAATGATGGTTTAACTTATTTTAAGATAACATCTGAAACTGAATTTCAAGAATTAAAAAAACAAGGAAAATACTATTCACTCTGTAATTTCAAGTGTAAAATACATCCAGACCGAGTATTTATGAATGATTTAATTGCATGTTCGGATGGATATATTATTACGAGTACTGAATCTGAATTTTTGCAAACGCTCAAAACATGGTCGCAAGACTTAGAATTTCATTTACCTTAATTTATGTTCAAAAATCCGAAATTCATTTTTCGAATTAGTGGATTCATATATATGTGAAGTAAATGTATTTTTAAAGCATCACGATCGCCCTTCAACTGATCTAATTCTTCATTTAAATAACGTTCAAAAACTTCTTTATCAGAAAGTGTGTATTGTTGAATGAAGGTTTCCGAGTGATTAACCAAATCGAATGCGATAAAATTATTGGGAAATAACTGATAATTCTTGATGATTTCTTTATCGATTTCCTCAGCAATCAACTTCATTGCTTCGTTCCGATTGCCTGATTGGAAAGCGTTTTGAATACTCTCTTTACTTAAAGGTTCAGAGAAATGAAAGTGTACATTTCCTTTTGGACGCACGATGCCTAATTGCATGCTTCGTACATCTTCACCTTCTGCTTTTTGATACGAGCCGTTTTGTGATTTCATAAATATTTCCTGAGCTTTCAGACCAGCACATGGTTCAAATTCGTAGGAAATACTCACAGGGACAATATTCAATTTCTCATACCCCGAAGCTCCCTCATCGGAACTCATCCCAAGCATTTTTAAAAGCCCAGTTTGAGTTTGGTCGATTCCGTCTTTACTTCTTCCCTCTTTTTGAGCAATCCAAACGGAGCTTAGATCTGACTCTATGGAAAAACGAATGTACCTCGATAATAGTAAGGAGTATTCGTAAGCTTGGCGGGGTTGCACATTCCGGTTTACGATAAAGTTCTTATTCAGCTTTACTAGATCTTCAATCCAAGGTGCTTGCAATAAATTACTTCCAATGGCAATACGTGTGGTTGGTAATTTCTGTTTGAACAAGAGATAATTCAGAAATGCGGAATCCAATACAATATCGCGGTGATTTGAAATGCATAAATACCCTTTATCAGCATGCAATTTCTCGAGACCTGATGCATGTAATCCAGTTGTTGAATTGTGAATAATTGCAGCAACAGCATTGGATATAATCTTTGCTTGGAATTCATCGACTGAATTGATTGATCTTAATTGAGCTTCTAACGTGTTTGCGTCCATCGAAGGAAATACAAAATTTAAAGCTGCACGAAAATGTGAGTTATCGAGTAAGCGAGCGATAGCCGCTTGAACCTCATCATCATTAAAAGGGCGGATGGTATCAAAATACCCCTTTTCAAAATCCTTTTCCATTTTAACAAATAACGTTTTTTTTATTTAGAGATTAAAACTTTAGGGTGAATAACAGAAAATGTGAAACCTTGATTGGATAGCTCTTCCAAAATTTGCGGCAGTATTTCTTTCAATCTTGGCCAAGCTTTTAATGAATCGTGGAATGTAATTACTGAACCATTTCGCACATGATGAAGTACATTATTTAAGCATGATTCTGAACTTAAACGCGTATCATAATCCAGCGATAAAACATCCCACATTATAATAGTATATTTTTTACGAAGATGAATAAATTGCCTTGGACTTAATTTTCCATAAGGAGGACGAAAAAATGGGGAGGAAAAAATAGTGGAGCATTTATTTACATCTTCTATGAACTCAGAAAAGGAAACCTTCCATCCATTTTTATGTGAATAGGTGTGATTACCAATAGCATGACCATCTTCTAATAGTTTTTGGAATAATTCGGGATGCTTTTCAACGCAATTTCCAATACAAAAAAATGTTGCCTTTGCTCCTACTTTGTCCAACATTGATAATACCTGTTCAGTTACTCCGGGTGTTGGACCATCATCGAAAGTTAGATAAACAGTCTTGCCCGAATCTGGCATTCGCCAAATAGATCCGGGCAAGAATTTGCGTATCAATAAAGCCGGCTGAACCAGGCTCATTTGTATTAATTATCTCCTGCCATCGAAGAACCTCCCGATGACATATAACGTCCTTCCAAATTCTTAAATCGTGTTTCAAAATTTTTCACCAACACATCGCGTTTGTTTCGTTTGGCAACATCAGAAATAAACTTAAAAATGGACATGTTTCTTTGAGCCTCAGAATCGAACTGCTTATAAATTTTGGGTTTCTGACCAAAGTAATAGTTCAATTCTTGTTCAACAATTTCGGCATAACGATTCATAATCTTATCGGCTTTAGCTGTTGCGCCTGCTTGGTAATAATCTTCAGCCAATTGAACGACAAAGAAATTAAATGGAACATTGTTTTCCGGAAGCACTTCAAAAGCACGATCAACAACTTTAATTGCCGAATCTTTTTTGCCTTCTTGAATCAATGCGGATGCTAAACGGTCAAAGTTACTTCGGAGATTCATGGTCATTCGGTTGTTATTTTCGTCCATGTATACTTCCTTTTTATCAATGCCGCCCCAAGCAAACTTATTCATCATGTTATTGTACATAATATCTGTATCAATACGACCATAATCTTGTCCGCGGGAAGTTGTTTTAATTGGAACTAAACGATAAGCCAATCCCTCGAGTTGGAAATAATCTTGAAGTCCAATGTAGGAATCATCTCCAACAGTTACAGCAAAATAAATAGGACGTTCCCAGTTATTGGTTGCCAATAAATCGAGGATCATCAATTCTGCTTTGAGCACATAATTACGATCAATTTCAAAATCGATGTAAGGCACAATTTGGTTTTCCATTCCTTTAGGAACAGTTCCATTTGCAACAACTTTTGCAGAATCGACTGGAATGCGGAATTTTTTGGATGGGAAATAATCAAATTTACGATCGCCATAATCGAATTTATTATTTGGATCATCACTAGCGACAAAATCAATCATTTCTCGAATGTTCTGATAATCCTCTAATCCTTTTTGTTCGTATATGAGAATTTGGTCACGTTTTCCTTGACGATATTTATCTTGAGTAAATGAAAGAGGAACCGCATCAGAATCGTATGCTTTACGTTTAATTTGATCGATGTACCAATCGGTATTGAGCAAGCTTAGATTTACTACGCGGATATCAGTTCGAATACCTTCCACTTCTTGAGCATACCAAAGCGGGAACGTATCATTATCTCCATTGGTAAATACAATGGCATTTTTTGCACAAGAGTTTAAGTAGTTGCTTGCGTAATCGCGCGCAGTATATCGGTTCGAACGATCGTGATCGTCCCATCCTTCGCTTGCCATAATTCCCGGAACGGCAACAGTACATAATCCAGTTACAATAATGGCAATAATGGGTTGTGGACCATATTTCTTTAATCCCGAATAAATAGCGGCGACTCCCATTCCAATCCAAATGGAATACGCATAAAATGAACCGGCAAAACCATAGTCACGTTCGCGGGGTTCGTTGGTATATTGATTCAAGAATATAATAATGGCTATACCTGTGAAGAAGAAGAATAGCATCACAATGGAAAACTCTCGTTTATTTCGGAGCAGTTGAAACACCAAGCCAATCAAACCTAAAATCATAGGTAAGAAGTAAAAATTGTTGTTGGCTTTATTACTTGCTAAGGATGGAGGAAGATTTTTCTGAGTTCCCAATTTTCCATCATCGATAAAATTTAATCCACTTTTCCAATTACCATCAGATATGTTTCCTTGTCCTTGAATATCGTTTTGTCGACCAACGAAATTCCAAGCAAAATATCGGAAGTACATAAAGCCCAATTGATAACTAAAAAAGAAGGATATGTTTTGTCCGAAAGAAGGTTTCTTTTTGGCATCACCTTTTATTTCTGCCCAATTTTTATATCCTCGAATATGCGATGCCTGACTGCTCCACATGCGCGGAAAGACAGTGCAATATTCGGGATCATAAACAGGTTCCTCGGTGTCTTTCGGTGTTGCAATAATATCGTATTTACCCGTAGTTTGATTTGGAGCATAAACGGTATTTCCTGGCTTGTATCGTTTTTTGGCATCGGGATGAAGCGGTGCATTGTAATATTGACCATACGCTAAAGGACGCGTTCCGTATTGTTCACGATTCAGGTAGCTTAACAATGTAAATACATTTTCTGGATTGTTTTCATCCATTGGTGTATCGGCTGCCGAACGAATCAAGATCATTCCGTAACTACCATAACCAATCAGCATGGCAGTAATACATAATGTTAATGTATTAGCAAGAACAAAATTCTGACGAGGTCCATAAATGAAGTAAGCCAAGATTGCACCTGCAATGATACCCATCCAACCCAAAACCAATAAAAGAAGAATGGCTGTAACAACAAATGTAGGATGTTGAATTCCTTTTCGGGAATAGTTTAGTGCGAATACGATTGCGGTTATAACAAGTAAAATATAAACAAGCGCACCACTTCCAAATGGAAGTCCTAGGCTATTAGAAAATAACAACTCAAATGAAGCGGCATTTCCAACTACTTTAGAGATTAATCCAAACTGTATCATTCCCAAAATGAGCATCCCCAAAACACCGGTCAATAAAATACCCATGCGTGTTGGTTTGAATTTGCGGAAATAATAGATATAACCAATAGCAGGAATGGCCAAGAGGTTCAATAAGTGAATTCCGATTGAGATACCCATCAAATAAGCGATAAGTACAATGTAACGATCCGCAAATGGTTCGTCTGCCACTTCTTCCCATTTCAACATTGCCCAAAATACAACCGCTGTGAAAAAAGATGACGTTGCGTAAACTTCGCCTTCAACAGCCGAAAACCAAAATGTATCTGAAAATGTGTAAGCTAATGCACCTACCAAACCACTTCCTAAAATGGCAAACAGATTTCCGTTGTCCAATACCTTGCTCGTTCCAACTAGGAGTTTTCGTGTAAGGTGCGTGATTGTCCAAAATAAAAATAAAATGGTACCAGCGGATGCCAATGCGGAAAGCATGTTCATCATGAATGCCACTTTGGAAGTATCGCCAAAAGCAAATAAAGTAGCAACACGACCCAATATCATGAAGAAAGGTGCTCCGGGGGGATGTCCAATTTGAAGCTTATAGGCCGTTGCGATAAACTCGCCACAATCCCAAAAACTAGCGGTTGGTTCTACTGTTGAACCATACGTATACATAGCGACTGCAAATGCGAGCCAGCCAAAAACATTATTCAGAAGTTTGTACTGCTTCATAGTTGTATTAGGTTGATTTGATTTCAGCAAGTTGTATTTCTCACCGAAAACTCGACGAAAATAGGAAACATGTGGCAATTCATACGAATACATTGAGAAAGTTTTCAGCAATTTATCGTGAACACTGCTCAACAACCCTTCATATTGCAATTTATTTGCCTGTTATTCAGTCACATCAAATAAAAATCAAGGAAAGAATTTTGGATGATTGGGTTTTACTGAAGTTTTTCTATTTTTGCGGCCTATCATTCTGTCCGATGGTGTAACTGGCAACACGTCTGATTTTGGTTCAGAAGAGTCTAGGTTCGAAACCTAGTCGGACAACAAAACCCGCTCTGTGAGCGGGTTTTTTGTTTTTAATCTATAAGCAACACAGCTCCACGTTCGTCGAAATTAGAATCGTCGGGAAGCTTAAAACGAATGCGGTACACATAAATGCCCGATGGCGCCAAGGTAAATTGGTATCTCCCGTCCCATGCTTGATTCGGATCTTTTGTGTAAAATATGCGTTCACCCCAACGGTTAAAAATCATAAATTCATATTCTGTAGCCAATTTCTCGAACAATCCTATGGGTTTAAATTCATTATTCCCTCCAAAGTTCCCCGGGACAAATGCAGTTGGAACGTATAAAGTAGGTTTTTGAAGAATGCAAATGCGGTTGCTATAACTCGTATCCCGAAAATTATATTGATTACCATTTTGCTCGATGGCTTGAACATAATAGCAGAATTCTATTAGTGTATCAACGATCTCTGCAACATTATCGCGGTAGGTGGTATCGAGCTGATTGTTAACTAGCAATGAATACGTTTGACCATTGTTTAGCGACCGAAATACATTGTACTGATCCACCCCAACATCCCAATCGCCGTATGTGTTCCATTCCAGCTTATTCAAAAAGCCATTATCGGCAATGCCTTTCAAATGAATAGTTCTTGCGCGATTCGATTCTTTGGAAGCACTGTCGCATTTATCAATTAACTGGTATTTATAGGAATAACTTTGCGATGACGACAATGCCGAAACATCTGTATATTCAGCATAAACGGAATTTGGAATGAGGTAATTCTCCGAAATAACTTGGTAATTCCCATTCCAAGAATCGGCCCTTAGCACTCGGTAAGAAATAATATCGGAAGCTGTATCGATAAAGCATTTCGAATACACCGAACCATCTGGCTGAACGGTCGCTTTTCTTAAATAAGCGAATTGAGGAAGATCCTGCACATCGGCATTGAAATCGATTTTATTAGATGTGCTCGAAGCCGCCATTCCGGTAAAAATCGCACGTACATAATATGAGTAATTGCCGCCTGAAAGTAAATTGGAAATACTGAACGCTGTTACATTCCCCGTGCTTGTTCCGACCAAAACCATTGGACCTGCATTGACTTGTTGATAAATCTGATAGGAATCGGGTTGCGCTCCCCATCCGATGTATGGACTCCAAAATAAATCGACACGATTGAGGCAGGTTGATAAATCGTAACGCAGAAAAATACTGCTGTGAAAAACCGAAGTATCGCCCAAATTATTACAGTTGTCGATGGCGGCCACCCCAAACGTAATAGGTCCATTCGAGGGATTTAATCCTGATGCAATGTAGCTGGTCGTATTTATTCCAAGCACAGAATCTACACTCACAACCAGCCCATTTTGCATTTGAAAAATATAATATGCTCTTGTATCTGTTGATGCAGAAGGCTCCCAACCAAGCAAAACAGTATTTCCTAAATTTTGCACAGAAATCGAATCCAAGAAAGGCGAATCGGGTGCTTGATCGTTGCTAAACGGACCACCATCTATGTTCGATTTTGAGATACAACCCGAGGCATCGGAAATCTTAATTTGGTAATTGATTGTTTGCAAACAGCCAATCATTGCATCCGAAATACTCGTTGTATTGCTTGTATTAAATGCCGAAAGCGCAGCTGGAAGAATTTGCTTATCAATAGCATATGGCAATTGAGTGGATGGCAATAATGGATTCGATAAAGCATTCCAAGCAATATCAATTTGACCCGAACCGGCATCTGTAACATTCACATACAGCGTTTGCAAGGTATCGGCAGCAGGCGCTAAAACGATTCCGCCACAACCAGAGCGCGCACGAATCATATAAAACACAGAACCTAAATTGGCTCCAGCTCCAGTAATGTCGGTATATGTTGACTGATTGATATTGAAAATACTATCGACTATTGTGTATGGTCCATTGATGGAATTTGCTCTGAAAATATGGTAACTATTGAAGACACTTTGTGGATCGGTTGATGGAATCCAAGAAAGTTTAACATCACCAGCGGGTAAAACTTCTAAACACCTCAACGAGGGCGATGGCGTTAAAGGAGGAGCCGTAACAATGACAGTAATTGTAGCGCGTTTGAACTGAGGTGCCGGGCAAAAATCGTCTTGAAATGTGATTACAAAGGTGTAGGCCGTTTGAGGCGCATAACATCCTTCATCGATATTGATATACAAATGATCGCAAGTCGTTTCCCAATTGAATGTGATAGGTTGCCCGTTAACTAGTTCAACAGAGGGATTAGGTGCTGGATTCAACGTTGCGCAAGGCGGATTGTAACAACCCGATAATGCGTCGGTAAAACCTGCACCAAACTGTCCACCCGATGCCATTACACTCATAGTTTGTGGAATACCAATTGGCAAAATATCGAATTCGGAACCGAGTAAATCGAAGTTAACCGTTTGTCCCGCTTGAACTGATATAGAATAGGATGGAGAACCCGAAATTGGATCTACAAATGGTGCTGAAACAATGGGTGGATTATTTACACCACAATCGGTAATGATTACTTGAATTTCACGAAAAACTTCGGCAATTAAACTTCCACACCTGTATGATGAAACTTTAACAACCGTCACAAAACTGCCTGTGTAAAATGGCTGCAATGATATTTCTCCAGTGAATGTATTTAATGTTGCTGGCACGCTATTATTTTGCAAAGGTCCAGGTAAAGGACTACTTACTGAATACGTTGGAATTCCGGTTAGTTGATCAATCGGATATGGAATTGGTGGTGGGTTTGTGGCAGTAAAAGCTACATTATCGGCAATATCTTCTAAGGCATTAGCGAATGCATAAACCAAGGAATCTTTATCGCGATCGAATGCATTGTGATTGTATGTGTATGCATTTCCGTTACAAATAACCGCAGATGGTCGTTCTTTAAATTCAGGTGAAGAATCGAAACAAGGAGATTCATTCATGCCATTATATGGATACATGATAGCCCGCAATGTGAAGCCAGGTAAATTAGTGGCATCAATATTTAAGTTGCTAATTGCGGCATTTCGACAACAATTTGAGTAGGTAAATATCCAACCTTGTGCAGGAGGAATTCCTGATAATGTAATTGGAGCTGATGTTAAGATGTGTTCTTGAATGGAACCATCCAATGCCGAAGGTCCCTGAACTAAACAGGATGGGTTCGGAAGCATGGCATTGCATTGCGGAGATATGTCGGTGATGGAAAGTACCGACATCGGAATTACGGAAACGGAAGGATGATTGTGAACACGAATACTGATGGGATACTGAATCTGAAACGCATCACGACAATCTTTGTATAACTTCAGGGTAAAGATATAGTTCCCATTGCCTTGACAAGCCCAAGTAATTTCACCACCCATCAAATGCGTTGCTTTGGATGTTATTGAGAACATCAGCAGCATGATAATCAGAGAGAAATGTCGCCAGGTAAATTTCATTTTGGGTAAATTTAAAAATTTATCTGAGTTCCATGCATCAAAAATGAAATTGTGTGGCTTCAATTATATTTTTGTTATTTTTACCCAAACCGCATCTTCATATTTTCACAAATTCAGTATGAAATATTCAATAACACGCTACTTTTTAGCTTTTATCCTGTTTTTTTCTTTGCCAAAAATAGATGCCCAAAACATTCTAATCTACACCGAAGACTTTGAAAATGGACCAGGTGCTTTTGGTTTAAATACTTCGAACGAGGTTGGAACAAATACAGGTCAAAATTTATGGACCGTTAACAATCTCTATAGTGGCGCAGGAATTTACCCCAATACAATCAGCCAAGACAGTACAACTGGAGGCTTAATAAATTTTGCACCATTTAGTAGTTATTTGCACATTCAGGATTCGGTTGTAGCAAGTACTCAAAATGTTGGGAATGCGAATTTCAGTAGCATTAATGCATCCGACCGTTTTACCTCAACATCTGGATTTTGCACACTTGGTTATGATAGTGTTCGTATCGCATTTTATTTCAATTGCGTTGGAAATGTAGGTGCAAGTGCCCAATTATATTACCAAGCTGATGGTGGTGCTTGGACTGCAATTCCTGGAGCAGTCTTCAGCAATCAGCCGCAATGGAATTACGTCGAATTTTTTGACGAGGGCTTTGACAATAAGAATAATTTGCGTTTGGGTTTTCGATGGACAAATGACGGATCAGGTGGAAACCCAACTGGCTCAATTGGAATTGATGGTGTGCGAATTGTTGGAAAATATGCCCCCGAGGTGTATAACATTCGCTTAGAACTCGATAGTATTTCGCCCAATCCATTATGTCGTGGCGATGGAGTTTTATTGTTCTTTAGTAATCCTGTTCCTCTTTGTGGTACGGGTTTTTACGAAGTTCAACTTTCGAGCGATTTGGGGAGTTTTGGTAATTATACCTCTATGGGAATTTACCAATTGAGCAATCAGAACTCGCAACAAATACTATTTACACTTCCTTCACCAAGCAATTTAAATCCTGGAAATTGTTATCGAATTCGCGTAGTTCGTGTTGACCAAAACCCAATTATCATTTCCGATACAAGTATCTGTATATCAATTATAAATTGCCCCAATACCATTCTAACATTAGGACCTGCAGTTATATCAAATCCAACTGATACCGTTTGTGTGGGAAGCGTTATTGATGTTCCTTTTTATTCGACGGGCGTTTTTTTAAATAACACATATGTAGCTCAACTTTCAGATTCAAACGGATTATTTCCACCCAATCCAAATGTACTTGGTTTTGTTAACGACAATACAACGTATCCGCCAGGAACGATTCCCAAAGGCAATGTACCGGGATTAATTCGAGAGCAGAACCAACCGATTCCGCCAGGATGCAACTATTACATTCGCGTAATTTCAAGCAGTCCATCTACTATTGGGAATGTTTATGGACCTTTCTGTATTCGCAATTGCGACATAGAAACCAACCAAAAACAGGATGTACAATTCTGCATCGATGATGTGAACGGTGGAGATACGTTACTTACTGTTAATATTGGTGTTGATCCACCGGCGGCGGTATATTCGCCACCCAATGAATTCCAAATTCAGCTTCTCGATTTCCAAAGTTTTGGCGTTATAAATACAGGTGTTGTCGGTTCGGTGGCGGCTGTAAATGATACAACTGTTCAATTGAGCATCCCAACCATTCAAAATTTATTCACTGTTGGATTGATACCTGGAAACTATTATATGCGCATAGTGGCCACCAATTCGGACCAAAATTGGGATGTTTCAGGAACGGTTGTAAGATTAACCATTGGAGCACCTTCGCCTTCGCCCTTATCCATTGGACTTATTGATATCAATACCTTTCAATCCATTCCATACGATGGAGACACAACCATTTGCATTAGCGAGGGTTTGTGGTTTTTATTGAGTCCGTACAATTTTAGTTCTACCTATGTTTGGTCTTTAAATGCAGATCCTAACTTTTACGAAGGAGGACCATACAGTGGAATTTTATTTAACGGCGCAGGCAATTATACATTAGGTGTTACGGAAACCAATTTTGGATGCGCGGGCCCGGGCTCTGCACCTGCACTAATTACGGTAATTGGTGCTCCGTCAGCTTCCATTTCCGGACCTGTAAAAGCCTGCGTTGGCGATACGCTTTCCTTCACCAGCAGTTTATATCAAAACACGTATTATTCTTGGGATGTAAATACCGGTTCGATTGTCGATTCCTTGAGTAACAATGCCAATATCTATTTCCCAACCGTTGGAACAACCACAATTTCGATGGAAACGGTTAATCAATGCGGAAACTCTAATTCAACAAGAAATGTAATTGTTTATGCATTGCCCGAACCAATTACGAATAACGATACAACCATTTGTGCAGACCAAGCGGTTTTGTTGAGTGCTCAAGTCGGAACAGGGTTTCAATACTTTTGGTCTGTCGATAATGAACAAGTATCGAATCAAAGAGAATACACCGCTTATCCCGATTCAACGACAACCTATGAAATTGAAATAGCTGCTCCTCATGGATCTTTAACATGTAGAGCAAGCGATTCAGTAACTGTGTTTGTGCAATATCCCGATTCAAGTAACTTGTATACAATTGATCTGTGCAAAGGAGAAACAACACAACTAAAATCGGACACCCTTGGAACATCCTATTTGTGGAATACAGGAGCAACCAGTCAATCCATTGAAGTGGCCGACAGTGCTTGGTATTTTGTTGACATTTTCCAACCTGGCAAGGTCTGTCCGTACCGTGATTCTTTCTTACTAAACGTGGAAGTGTGTTACCAACCTTTGGAACTCCCCAATGTTTTTTCTCCGAATGGTGATGGGATCAATGATTTCTTCAAAGCAGGACAAACATTCGCTTATAAGAAATTTAGTATTGTCATATTCAATCGCTGGGGATCGAAAGTATTCGAATCCATTAATCCCTTTTTCGAATGGGATGGTTCCGATATGAATGGCGATAAATTACCTTGCGGAACATATTACTTCATTGCGCAATTAGAGCACAACGAAAATTCGGATACACAAAAAGGGATTGTAACAATTATTGGGAAATAATTTTATTCTCCAATTTCAGTATTGAATTCTGAAATCTGCTTGGCGTTGATTGGGATTTCCAATACTACTTCCGAGCGGTAAGGGATATTTCCTTGTGATGCAGGAACAAAATTAACCTTGGCTAATTCGGAAATCAATTGTTCGTCGATGCCAAATCCAACTTTGCTTATCGAATATACTTGCTGCACTTTTCCATCAAAATTCACCTGAAAACCCAGCATTGCATTTAAAGATAGTTTAGATTCGAGTGCCTCTTTACTTAGATTAATTTGTTTGTATAAGAAGCGCATCAATGAATCTTCGCCTTCTATAAAAAATGCTTCGTGATTCGCGATATCAAAATTAACATCGTAGTTTTTTCCTCGCTCCTGAATTTTTTGTTCCGTATCCGTATTCTTTGCTTTATAGCCCGAAGAATTTGATTGCGCAGAAGCTGCCAGAGAAAGAAAACTCAATAAAATGCATAGCGTTTTGAATGATTGAGAGCACATAGGTCATGTATTTTTACACTACAAAACTATTAAAGTATTTGATTCTCAATGTTATTTGTAAGATAAGTTTGCATTCTATTCCTTTTCGCGTTTTCCACGAACGGCTCTTTCAATTTGATCCCACATTGGAGCGGGCACATGTTCGAGGTTGTTAAATTCTCCCCCACCCTGCAGCCACTCGCCACCGTCGATGGTAACTACTTCGCCATTCACAAAACCTGCAAAATCGGAAACTAGATACGCAGCAAGGTTTGCCAATTCAGCATGTTCACCAAATCGCTTTAATGGTATACGCGCCATTGGATCAATTTTACTTGCTAACTCATCAGGAAACAAACGACTCCAAGCTCCAGCGGTTGGAAATGGCCCAGGTGCAATGGCATTACTTCGAATACCATATTTAGCCCATTCAACTGCCAAGCTGCGTGTTAATGCCAAAACCCCAGCTTTAGCGGTAGCCGATGGAACGACATAGCCCGAACCGGTCCACGCATATGTCGTGACGATGTTTAAGAAATTTCCCGATATCTTTTCTGCTATCCAACGCTTGCCAACAGCCAAGGTGCAATTGTATGAGCCTTTCAATACAATGTCAACAATGGTGTCGAAGGCTTTGTGACTAAGCCGTTCGGTTGGACTGATAAAATTACCCGCCGCATTATTTAGCCACACATTCACAGGTCCCAATTCAGTCCAAGCCTTTTCGATTGCTTTTTCCACCTCATCCATTTTCCGAACATCGCACACTGCATACGTTATAAAACCACCTGTTTCGGCAGCAAGTTCGGAGCACGTTGCTTTAAGCACATCCTCTTTACGACTTGTAATCATGACCCGAGCTCCCAATTGCAAAAATGTTTTGGTCATGGAGCGCCCCAATCCCGTTCCGCCACCGGTAACAACAATGTTTTTTCCTAGCAATGCATTATCACGTAACATTAATCTAGTTTCAGGTTGATTCATCATGATTAGGTTGTATTTTTGAAAATCAAACCTATAAAAAAACTCTGGTTTATGATGTTAAGATTCTTCCAAACTGCATTAATTCTGATTTTTGCAGGAATTGCAACTGCACAAACAGCTTCACTTACACTCAGCTTGCAAGATAGCAGTATGTTCATTGCCGAATTAAATGGAGTTTCATACAACGATGCATCGAACACGATGAACATTTCGAAACTAAATCCAGGTGTTCAAAAACTGAAAGTGATAAAACACATGCAAATGGGCAGTTCGGTTGTGAAAAAGCCCGTTTATGAAGGCAGTATAAATTTACCAGCAAACAAAACTACAATCGCATATATCGATCAATACAATCAGTTTCGAGTGTCGGGCAATTCGTCCATTGAAAGTAAACAAGCCCAAAACCAATCGGGCAATTCTAATGCAGGATACTTTGTGCCCAACCCCGATAAGATTGATGCATACACGCTACCTGAAACTAATCGTTGGGGAATGAAAATAGAGTCGTTTAGCGCTCAAATTGAAACATTAAACTCTATTCCTTCTGAATCTCAACGTTACAAAACAGCTATTGGATTCATTTCCATTGGCACACTAAATTCCGACCAAATTGCCGAAATGATGTTAACCCTTTCGAGCGAGAAAAATCGCATTCGACTTGCCGATTTTGGGCAGCAATATGTAACCGACAAAGACAATTATGGCATTGTATTTAATGCTTTGAGAAGTCCTAAAAGTGTTCGAAAATTGAGCAGAAGATTAAATTAGGATTTCGTTTTCGCTTCGTTC
>JBIPLZ010000141.1:0-5961 GCA_044369395.1 Flavobacteriales bacterium
GATTTTCTGCAAATGGAAGATTTTCTGAATCTGCTTTTTGAAGTTTAATCAACGAACTGAGGCCTTTTTTCTCCACTTTAATTCGCCCAACCGAGAGCATTCCTTCAGAAATATCAACACCAATGATGGAATTCGGTTTGAGTTTGCTAGTTGCTAATGCCACATCGGCAGTGCCTGTTGCTATGTCTAAAACTTGGTTCAAAGCAAGTCCTTTCAATTCACGCATCATTTTCTTTCTCCACCAAACATCGATGCCCAAAGAAAGAGAACGATTCAAGAAATCGTATTTGGGAGAGATGTTATCGAACATCTGCTCAATCTGTTGCTTTTTGCTATCGGAAGAATGTTCGTAGGGTGTAACTTTCATATGATTCTAACGCCGCAATATGGGCATTGTTCGAAAAATGAGCCTGTTTTTTTACAATTTTTCTAAGGACGAAATAGCTGTTGCTAATAAAAATGCTGCATCAACAGAAACAACACCGGGCTTTTCGCAAACACTCGCTCCCGCTAAATTTGCTAAATAAGTGCTCGTTTCAATATCTGCTTCCGCCGATAAACACAAAGCAGCGGTGCTGATAACGGTATCTCCAGCTCCGCTCACATCCGAAATAATAATCGGTCGAGAAGGGGTTTGACTCATCTGAGTGCCATTACTTGCAAACATGCCATGTTCCGATAAAGTAATTAAACTCCAGGTGTGGTTTAATTCGTTTCGTAACATATTATCTGCAGCCATTAATGAATCCAACGATTTTGGATCGACATCGATCTTCAATCCTTCTTTGATTTCTTTTAAATTGGGTTTGAACAGATCTACATTTTTGTAAGAAAGAAAATTCCGTTTTTTGGGATCTACTGCAACAAGAATATTCAATTCTTTAGCAACCGATACGACCGATTCAATCAAGCTTTGAGAAATTAATCCTTTGTCGTAGTCTTCGAAAATAATGACATCAAAACGATCTCTTCGCAAAAGTTTGACAATACTTTCAATAAAAACAAGAGAGTCGCTGGTTGAAAGTTCGCTATCATCCTCAGCGTCTATGCGTAACAACTGATGCTGATTTCCTAATACTCGGGTTTTTACTGTAGTAGGACGATTTAAACGAATGATGCCTTCAGAGGATAAGCCTTCTTGTTCCAACAATTTAAGGAAAGCATCTCCTTCTAAATCATTTCCAATTACAGCCGCCAAAACCGAATTTGCACCCAATGCTTTCACATTTAATGCAACATTTGCAGCTCCACCCAATCTATTTTCCTTGCGTTGAACAGCAACAACAGGAACAGGAGCTTCCGGCGAAATGCGATCAACCTTTCCCCAGATATAACTATCGACCATTACATCGCCAATAATCAAAACCCGTTGTTGAGTAAAACAATCGAAAATTCTTAGAAGCTCTTCCTTGTTCATTATAGTAAACTTTCTAATCCTGCTTTTAGTCGCTTAACCGATTCAATCAAAATTTCTTCTGACGATGCGTAGGATAATCTAATCGATTTATCGCATCCAAATGCTTCTCCTCCAACGGTTGCTATATGATAATTGCTCAACAAGTACATGGTGAGTTCTTGACTTGAATTTATTTCAACGCCATTGGCTTTCTTCCCAATAAATGCAGAAACATCTGGGAAAAAATAAAAGGCTCCTTCGGGTTCATTCACCTTCAGTCCTTTGATTTCTTTCAAAAGTCCATACATCAAATCACGTCGTTTCAAAAATCCATCCACCATGGGTTGTATAACCTCTGGATCTGCAGAAAGAGCTGCTATGGCTGCTCGTTGAGAAATCGTACATGTGCCAGAAGTAATTTGGCCTTGGTATTTATCACAAGCCGAAGCAATCCATTTTGGAGCACCAATGTAACCCAATCGCCATCCGGTCATGGCGAAACTTTTCGAAAGACCATTTACTGTAACTACTCTGTCCAACATGCCTGGTAATGAGGCTATGCTGCAATGTTCACCTTTGAAACGAATGTGTTCATAGATTTCATCCGAAACAATTACGATTTCAGGATAATTTTGAAAAAACTCAGCAATGTTTGAAAGCTCCTCTCTCGAATATACAGATCCGGTTGGATTGCACGGTGATGAAAAAATCATCATGCGTGTTTTATCTGAAATATGCGGTTTGAGTTGATCGGCAGTAATTTTAAAATCGTGCTCAATCCCAGCATAAATAATTTTAGGAATTCCACCTGCAAGTTTTATTATTTCGATATAACTCACCCAATATGGCGATGGCAATAAAACCTCGTCTCCTGGATTTATTAAACTTAAAATTACATTCGCGATGGATTGTTTCGCTCCAGTCGACACAACAATTTGATCGGCTGCATAGTCAATTCCGTTATCGCGTTTAAACTTCAACGAAATGGCATCACGCAATTCCGGATATCCAGCAACGGGTGGGTAATGCGTATAATTCTCATCAATTGCTTTTTTAGCTGCATCCTTTATAAAAAGAGGTGTGTCGTAATCGGGTTCTCCTAAACACAAGCTAATAACATCAATGCCTTGTGCTTTAAGCTCTCTAGTACGGCGAGCCATAGCCAGTGTCTCAGATTCGCTAAGGACCATAAGCCGGTCTGATACTCGATTTGTCATTTAATTTGAATTGATTTTGGCTTGCTAAACTACGGGAATTTTTAGAATCGGAATGAATGAACTAATATTGCAGACTGGTTTATTTTTTCAAAAACGCCAGCAATATACTGCCAATGCGCATTTCGGCATCCATCAGTTCACTTCAAAAACGTCAAATTCCTGATACAGTTTCCATGCTCGATCAGGCAGGTGTTAATTTTTATCACCTCGATAGCGTTGAAAATCGTGAGATATTCGACTTTGCAAAGTCACTCGGCGAGATTACAAAAACTCCGATGGACCTTCATCTCATTACTTCCGATCCAGTAAAATATTGGGACGAAATTCGGGAGTCTGGAATCGAAGCCATTGTCATCCAATTGGAAGCGCTTCATTCTACGCTCATCATTCCCGATGACATGCGTGGAAAAGTAGGTTTGGCGATTTTAGCTACAAGTTCACCGGAGCTTTTTAAACCTTACGAAAAAGTAGCTTCGAGTTTGCTCATTATGACTACAACTCCCGGATACAGTGGTGGGAAATTTCAAAAAGAACAGTTTGCCAATATCATGCGCTTTCGGTTTATGTATCCGAAAGTTCCGCTTATTGTTGATGGTGGTGTAACGGCCGAAATCTCATCGGTATTAACCTTCATGGGAATTCCTCAAGTTGTATCGGGCTCCTATTTATTTTCTGCTGAAACCGTTTTTGAAACCGTTTCAAAACTTCGAGATAAACCCATTGCTAAATGGACGGTTAGTGATATTTCACTTTCCGAACCTGAGTTATTACAGGGCTTTTCTCTGCGATTACCGGAAACAGTTCCTTTCATTAATCAAAACGCTCAATTCGAAACTATCGACTTACCCGATCATTGGTTAAATGCCGTGGGAGGTAAATCGGTAGCCATGCAATTCGGACCATTTCCTATTGTTTGGGTGGATGATCGCATCGATGCAGATTCTTTCCGAATACAGCTAACTAATTTAAAAGAACAACCACATTTAGCGATAACAGTGAACGAAAACAACGATGTTTCCGGTTTTATCTGTTTGACAAATTTTAATTGAAATGATAGTACACCTTTCTAAATCGCTCAGTTCCGATCAAATCAATGAATTTGCTTTGAGACATCAAGCGGTTCATTATACTAATGACGAACATGTTGTTTTCGTTTTGCCTTCCGCTGTTAAAGTAGTCCCTGAAGAATTGAAATCGTTCACACAAGATTCATGGGCAAGCGATTCCGATATACAATTAGCATCCAAATCCTATCGCTCCAATGTGCGCGAAGTTGCTTGGGGCAAAACTCGCATTGGTGGAAATACGCAATCAACGGTAATGATTGCCGGACCATGTTCCGTTGAATCGGAAGAGCAATTGGAAGTAACAGCTGACTTGCTCAACGAAATGAACATTGTGAACATGCGTGCGGGTGCATTCAAACCACGTACATCGCCATATTCTTTTCAAGGAATGGGTGAAGATGGATTGAAGTTACTTGCGAAAATGCGCGATAAATACGGGTTTTCTATTGTAACTGAAGTGCGCGATGCAACCAATGTTGAAGCGATTATTGAATATGCAGATGTTATTCAAATTGGAGCGAAATCGATGTACGATCATGGGGTTCTTCGTCGTTGCGGAAAAGCCAACAAGCCTGTTCTATTGAAGCGCGGATTTGGTTCAACATTACAGGAATTTGTTCAATGTGCCGAATTTATTTTGTCTGGCGGAAATGAACAAGTAATGCTCTGCGAACGCGGTATTCGCACGTTCGAAACTAAGACACGCTTTACACTTGACTTATGTGGCGTATCCTATTTAAAGGAATACACAAACTTGCCTGTCATTCTGGATCCAAGTCATGCCATGGGTTATGCATACGGTGTTGCTGATTTATCACGCGCTTGTGTTGCCATGGGCATTGATGGTTTATTGGTTGAAACGCACCCGGATCCCAAAGTGGCAAAATCGGATGCTTCGCAACAACTTAATCATGATGAATTTCGCGCATTAATGAAAACACTCAATCCCATTGCAAACGCTGTTGGTAGAAAGATGGTCTGATGGAGTTACTCAAGAAAAACATAAATTTTCTGCTTAGTGAAATTTCAGGGGCGAACATTTCTTCGGAGCTCCGAATGGCTTTGGATCACTATGTAAAAGCTGAATCCACTTTGATAGATCCAAGCCTTCTAAAACAACTTTCCAATGAAACTGCATGGTTGGTTGATACATTGCTTTTGGAAGAAATCGAATTGCGATCGACAGTCCCTGCAGATATTAAAATGTTGATTTTTGATGTGGATGGAGTTATGACAGATGCGGGCATGTATTACAGTGAATCTGGCGAAGAATCGAAACGTTTCAATTCGCGCGATGGATTAGCCATTCGGAACCTAAACAAACTCGGTTGGAAGACCGGAATTATAAGCCACGGAATCAATATTAATCTCATCAAACGCAGAGCTGATTTATTGGGGATTTCGCATGTGTATGCAGGGAATCGTCCTAAAACAGATGTATTGGCGGAATGGTGCAATGAATTAAACTTAAGTTTCTCCCAAATTGCATTCATTGGCGATGACATCAACGATCTTCCCATCATTCGTGTTGTTGGGTTTTCTGCTTGTCCTGCCGATGCACTCAATGCCGTTAAGAAAGAAGTGAATATGGTGCTCTCTTCGCGCGGTGGCAATGGCGCAATTCGCGAGTGGATTGATCGCTGTTTTTTAAATGAACATCATTCTTGACATCCTAATTTTTATTAAAATATTCAATTACGAACACGCATGTTATTAAAAAACGACCTTTTACTTCGAGCGGCACGCGGCGAAAAAACGGAAAGAACTCCGGTTTGGTTAATGCGTCAAGCAGGACGAATTTTGCCCGAATACAGAGAAGTTCGTGCACGTGTGAGTGGTTTTATTGAGCTCGTAGAAACGCCCGAACTGGCAGCTGAAGTCACCATTCAGCCTGTTGATATTTTAGGGGTTGATGCAGCAATTATTTTCTCCGATATCTTGGTTATTCCTCAAGCAATGGGATGCCCGTACCAAATGATCGAACAGAAAGGACCTTGGTTCGAACAAACAATCCGAACAGAATCAGACTTTAAATCATTGCATATTGCAGATCCCGAAACCGATTTAGCTTTTGTGCTCGACGCCATCCGTTTAACCAAACGCGAGTTAAACGGACGTGTTCCTTTAATTGGATTTGCAGGTGCTCCTTGGACCATTTTCGCATACATGACCGAAGGTTCGGGCTCTAAAACATTTTCGGTTGCCCGCAAAATGTTGTATACAGAACCTGCTTTTTCGCATCGTTTGCTGGAAATGATTACGACAAGTACTATCGCATATT
>JBIPLZ010000142.1:0-5958 GCA_044369395.1 Flavobacteriales bacterium
CGAAATTTTTGAATCAAAACTGATAAATGAAGATTTAAAATTAACGTATGCTGAAATATATCATCCTAATAATCTTTTCTATGTAGAAACGAATTACTTTATTAAAAATGAAAGCAAAGAATATTTTTCCAAAGAAATATTTTTAGTTTTCACTGGACCTGAAGCTGCAATGTGCTATGCAACTGACTACTTTCTAATAACAGAAGAAGTATTTGAAGGGAGGTCAAGGTTTTATTGAGACTCGATTTATTTTTAATAAAGTAAATCCAACTATCGAATCTGCAATACCTGCGGATAAGGAATCAACATTTCGCAAACAGTTGCAACATGATCTTTCATTATGAGCGCAAGTCCTAAAATTAAAGCTGCAGAGATGATTGCTGTTGCGATGTTATTATTACGAATCTCCTCCCATTCGTTAACGTGGGTTAATTGAAATAACACTAAAATTCCGCCTGCAATGACCATAAATGAAAACATCATTCCGATAACCAAAAACATAATCACATAACCCATACTGCCTGCAATAGTTTGCGCTGTAACAACATCTTGATTCAAGAACCGAATGGCATTTAAACCTGGACCAATGATGGAAGATATTAATAATGCCGTAGAAAGAACTATACCCGCTTGAAGAGTAGCATAGGCGGGATTAATGACATCAATTTTAAATACCCGTTTTAAATAAATATTGAGTAGTTTGTATACCAAAAACAAAGAGGTTACGCCAATAATAAAAGCCAATGCCGATTGAAGAAGTGTAAGTATATTCATGACTGTGTTTTAAGATTTAGTTTAAGGATTATTATATAAAACAACATCCCAGTTGTTCATGTTTGAGTGTTCAGGTGATAGCATTCCGAGTCGGAAACCTTTGGAGGTAAGTTCAACACCCGCATGTCGGAAGCCATTTACCATTTTAACATTTTGAATAGGTCCGGGCACACCAACGCCCATAACCGAATGTCCATATTCTTCACTTACCCATATACTTGCCGGAATTCCTAAGCGTGAAAGCAAGGTAAAACCTAGTAAACTCCGCGTGTCGCAATCACCTTTAAGGGTGTGTATAAATTCATAGGGCGATTGAACGCCCCCAATAATTTGAGGCAAACACGGCTTATTGGCCTGATGATATTCTTGCACAAAACCTCCAAATTTAATGGCATCACTACAACTGCCTTCGTGAACCAAACAATAAGGAATTTCCTGAATGAACGTAATGACCATTTCAGCTGTTGAGGCGGCATCCATTGCATTTCGTTGACGTTCGGTATTGAAATATTGAGTCAGTGAATCGAGTTTTTCAGAATCATGCGAAGAGAAACTCGAATACAGACCATTCCAAAAACTCATGGCATCGTTTGTTTGAGGATTAGCCCAAGGAGCATGCAGTCTTTGGGAGTCATCAAAACTCTTAGAAGATGTTGAATATTTTGCCAAATAGCTATGTGAAATAAAATCGGACCACTCAATGCGATGATCGGTGAGATAGTCCCATGGCATGGGAGCAAGTGTATCTTGGTCGGGATTTAATCGAGGTTTATCGGCTTGTACAGCTCCGTCATCGGTTTTAAAACGATTGCTCTCATCCCCACTTCTTTTAACCCAACCACTAATTCCGGTAAACAAGGCATAGATTAAGGAAATTACAAAATACCATTTTATAAACTTCCAAATCATTCCCAAACATCCTAACTTAGGTACTTTGGATCCTGAGACAGGAGGTTTGGGAACGGTGAAATTTGTTCGATTTGGATTAATCACCAAATCAGGAATAACATTGATTTCGTGATGAGGTGCAGTAATAACCGGAATATCGATATTAGAAATTACTGGAACATCAACAGGTTTAATAGGTACTGCAATTTCACCATCAGGAATTGAGAATCGAATTTCGCCAGAAGAACAATAAGTATGGTCGTTAATTTTCACCATTCCGCTCTCCCTAACAGGCTGAAACTCCCCTAACCTATTTCTACCCTGCTTGCGCATGATAACGTGGTGCAAATCTTCTGAAAACGCCTGGTCGTCCTTTCCAATAATGACAACATCAATCCCTTTTTGCAAAACTGCTTTCACTTTGCTCTTGGGACGAGCCTTCAACACAGGCAAGTAAATATAATCACCCACTTTTTCGGAATCAACTATGCGATCATCAAGGGCTTCAATGTCTGTAATTTCGATAGATTCCCATTGCAAATCTTGGAATGTAAAAGCATGGACATGCTGAGGTTTATCCGGACTAAAATAACCCAGGTACTTGCCTTTAAAATGCGTGTACTTAGTTGCCATCTTTCGCCTTTTTTTCGGTTCGCTTCGTTTCTACTTTGTCTGTATTGGTAAGCTCCACTTCTACCCTACGATTAATTGCTCTTGCTTCAACCGTTTGATCTCGGGTCTTTGGCATTCTCTCTCCAAATCCCTTAGCTTCAATTCGTTCCGATGCAATTCCAAACGATACTAAAACCTGCTTTACTGTTTCTGCTCGTGCTTGAGAGAGTTTTAAATTGGCATCAGCATCTCCGACATCGTCGGTATGCCCTTTAATAACTGCATTCGCATTGGGATGAGCTGCCATGTAATCGGCCAATTCCTGAATCGATTGAATCGAATACGGCAATAAATTGGCACTGTTGGTATAAAATTGAACGTTGGGCAGTAAAATAGCTTCCGTTTTTTCTATGGTTGTGGTATCTACAAACTCTTTAATTTGCTTCTTGTCTTTAATATAAACAGTATCATGAATTACCCTGTTTGAGTTTTGTTGTTGAGATTCGTCCGTTTTGTTACAACTTTTCCAAAGTGAGAGCAGCAAAGCCAATAAGGCCAATAAGGATAACAATCCGCATCCCATACTACCACATCCTTTCTTCATGCAACCACCACCCAATGAACCGGGAGTATTGCCTGTAAATAGGTTCATCGGATTGCGTTTCGGCATAAACCAATGAAAACAACCTCTTTTATTTTTTAAGATTTGGAGACGTTCGTTTTCATTCAATTCAGCAAATTGTTTTGCACGTTCTTCATCCGAAAGTTTCGGAACTCTACAATAGCCCTCACCCGAAATTCGACCATGAAAAGAATGATCTTTTTGGGCAATAAAATCCCATGAATCATATGCTTTATCGGCTTCTGTGGGTGTGTATTCCACAAAAAGTTCATCCACAATTTCAGCATGTTCTGTACTAGCAGATTCGAATTCTACGATCTCTCTACCTTTTTGGTATACATGAGGATGAATTTGAAATGATTGATTAGCATCATGATCAACAAATCTTCTTTGAAAAGCAATGGCCCCATCGGAATGACGATTTGAAACTTTATCACGGAATTCACTTTCCGAAATTTCAATGGGGTCTTTCAACAAAAAACGTCGTTCCAAAACAACATTTCCCATTCGAGTTCCTTGACTGTCTTTAATCTTGGGAACATGAAACTGAGAATTTAAAATCCCTTTGTAATATGTAAATGTTAGTGCGCTCACTTCAAAGAGATTTCAAATACGTGTAGAAAGCTTCTCTATTTCCAAAATTCCGATTTTGTTCATTCTTGAATTCTGAATTAAAAGGAGCGTCTGCATAAATACATTGCGTTTCCAAATTTAAATTCGTTTCGAATTCCTTATCCAAAAATCGTTGCGAATCTTTTATTGTAGTATTATAATTCAAAAGAATTTCCTCTTTCTGAATATCTCGAAGGATGCGTGTATATTGATAAATTTCTTTATTTCTCAAACGAGACAGTAAAAACAATGGCAAGAAAAGCATGATTGTAAAAAACAAAACACCCATCCGAAAAGATGAATATTGAAGCATGGATTCAAAAACTAAAAAAGGGAAATTTCCTGTTTTAATATCTTGAAATGCTTTCGATGTTGGAGGAATATCTTTCAACAATTCATTACGATGATAATCCTGAAATTCCATTGCTTGCTTATGATGAAGAAGTGTTGAAGCAGGAAAAGCAACCGCAATAGCTATAAACCCAGTAAAAACCCATCGTAACAAACCCGAAATTGAAGGAATTAAACGCTTAATTGTTTTCTTCAATTTATTGGCATCAACTTCTTTCTCTACAAATGGACGTGTTGTGAGCGTTAATAAAGATAGTCGATAAATCGAATAATGAATAAATCCAATAATCATTGCACTGGTCACTACACCTACAATGGTTCCGCTATACAAATAGCCGGAATAGGCATCGGAAATGAAAATTACAAGCAAACAAATGCCTAATAATATTCCCGAGAGATTGTATAAATTCTTTTCCGATGGACTTGTTTGCGACAAAACCATTGAATCAATACCAAGCAATTTATTGGTGAGAAATTGCATTATGCTTTGGAAGAAGAATTTTTACCTTCATCGAAATAAGCGGATGGATTGCTTTCTATTTCCTTTTGCTTAATTCCAGACCAGGTTCCAATAATCTGTTTGCTCAATTCGTGCTGTGCTTTTAACTGTTCTACTTTTTCTTTTCGATCGTTCTCTACTTCCAAGAAATTGATCTTTTCCATGAGCTTCATTCCATCGCGTCCTTCAAAAACATACTCTTCTTTCACAATTCCATTTTGAACGTACATGCGGTAATTATAATTCTCTACCATATAATCGTAAGGACCTTTATTCATCATCATTTTAAAAAAGATTGGGCCTGTTTCGATGGAAAGAAAGATAAACATAAGTGCGATACCCAATCCAAAACCAATATCCTCAGCGATACTAATTCGTTCTAATAAACCATCCAAATTCTCCGCTTGTTTTCTATTGACCACATTGAGCTCATTTTCCTGTTCAGTCATTTTCTTTTCGCGATTCTTTTTCAGGTTCGCTAACTCTTCAGCATGTCGGGAATCGTAATCGGCAACATCTTTTAATTTTTCATTTTTCAATACCTCCAATTGTTTTGCACGAGGACCATAACCCGCATTACCTGCGCGACCTTGCATTTGATCGATGTATTCTTGTTCGGCATTCTTCTGACTTTGAACCACCACAGAACGATCCTGCTCAATTTTTTTGATATCAGCATCTAACAATGCAATCTGTTCTTTAAATTTAGAATAGGTGTTTTTGTTGAATTCATCCAGCTTTTCTTGTTGCTTTTTTCTAAGCTCCACATTGATTTCCGTCTCAATAATTTTTAATTCCAAGGGTTTGGAGATTGTGATACCTAAAATAATGGCAATGATAATACGAGGAATTGCTTGACCAAATTCCTTAAGTGAAATAGAATCCGTTCCATCTCCTTTTCCTGTGGATGAAACGATAAATCGATCTAAATTGAAGATTAAAAGCCCCCAACAAATTCCAAAAATCGCTGATCCTATTAACCACTCAATGGTCGATACATCATCGCCAGCTAAGCCTTTCGGGCCAAAAGCCATATTAAATGCGAAGCCTCCTGCAAATGCAGCAAGCAAACCAGTACTTAAAACAATCCCACCAATTCCGGCATATTTAACACGATCTTGATGCGGTGATAATAATAAAAATCTCTGATCGGCTCCAGCGCACCACCAAAGGAGTTTAGTAAATTTTGAAACGTTCGCGTTAGGTTTTTCAAGTAAACTCATATCAAATTATATTTTTTTCTAGAATTGGATAATTAATTTCATTGTAATTATTAAACGACTCGCTCAATCGATTTTCAATGGAATGACCAAGGATAAGTTCTTCATTTTTCAAGCGTATTCCGAATGTAAAAGCAGGAGGTTTGGGATGAATTAGCTGTGATGATGGATGCACCATATCAGCATTTAAATCTTTTACGTTTGCAATAGGCATGGTAAAAAGCGATTCGGGTTCATGAACCTTCAAAGCACCTACATTCATGGGAACAATCACTTTCTTGGGAAATGATAAATACCAAGAAAAAAGATAGAGGGTAATAACCTGCGAATTGTAATTGGCTATGTTCGAAAATGAATCTTTGCTTTTTCGTAAAAACCAG
>JBIPLZ010000143.1:0-5900 GCA_044369395.1 Flavobacteriales bacterium
TTAGTATGTTTGAAGAACCTGGGGTTATCAAGTTTATTTTTCTTGAAGATGGGAAAGTCCTTAATTTAGAACCAGATTATAATTTTGTTGGAAGCGATTGTAGCAACAGTGGTGATTTCGTTACCGAATTTGAATTACTTCCCAACCCTAAAGAAGGAGAATTAACCAAGAGTGAGAATGGAAAATCATTTTCCGAAACTGATACAAATAACTTAACTGAGATTTCCAATGAATCTCAAACAAATGATTTACAGCAAGATAATATTGAATTGTCTTCTGATTCAAAAATATTGACTATGATTTTTGAAGATTTTTCAGAAGGAGATTATGCCCATTTAATTTTTATCGATATTTCTAATAAAGAAGAATTTGATTTTAGGTTTTTGAGTGACAATAATTTAAGCGGACTTCCAATTCTTCTTGATGATGCTGATGCTGCTTTTGGATTGAAAGCTAATCCAGATTATTTGAAAAAAACATTTATAGTTGAGATAAAGAAAAAATTGGTAAAGGATTCAGATTTTGATGGGAATGTTTTTGAAACCATGGAGTGGGTAATAACATCCATAAAACTAAATTGAAATCAGCACATGCTAATACTATGATGTGTCTCTCATTTTAGCATATTGATTGAAAATAACTTGGAGTCCAGAAACCAATGATAAACGAGTAGTAAATAAATTAAATCATATGAATAACCATAAAACAGCCGCCCTTATTCTAGCTGCATTCTTTGCATATACGAATGCAACAATTGCTCAGACAAAAAACAATTTACCAAACATCAAGGCGAAAGCTCCCAAAACAAAATACATGGTTTGGGGAAAAGAGCCTATTGAGCCACAAGATGGCCCACCAGATACCTGGACTTGGACTCACATGATGTGTGATGGGCCTCAGCCAGATAACACAAAAGCATCTTCTACTTTAGCGCCTCAAGGGAAAATGAAATATTTAGCAAATAATGTATGCGATGATAATCCAAACACTGCTTGGGTTGAAGGAAATGCGGATTATGGAATTGGCGAGTACATAGAATTCAAAGAATGGGGACCAATGGGAGATGGCACCATTAGTATTTTGAATGGATATCAATCATCCAAAGCATCTTGGGAAAATAATAGCCGTGTCAAAAAATTTAAAGTAACTGTAAATGGGAAAGACTACTGTACCCTTGAACTCTCTGATGTTATGGGTATTCAGAGTTTTGTTTTACCCAATAAGAGTGGAACAATTCGGTTTACAATAATGGAAGTTTATCCAGGTTTAAAATGGAAAGACACTGCAATTAGTGGAATATTCAGTTGTGGAGGTTAAATAAGATTAAGATCTGAATTTAAATTAGCATAAGAATTTAATCAAAATAATGAATTGCACTCTTTGATGAATTTGACTCATCAAAGGGTGTTTTTTTTTTAGATCATAAAGCCAATGTTAATTGTTTTATTTTAGCCAATTTTAAAGACTGAAATTCCTTTGTACACATTGTAATTGCCTCAATTTTCTTTGCTTGTTCGTTTTTACTTGCAATTTTTAAACTCATAAAATCACTAAATATGAAAAGAGCACTTTCTCTTCTTTTAATTATTCTAGTTCTTTTTTCTTGCAAAACATCAGTTTCCTATTCAGGTTTGCGCCCTGCCGATGTGAATCTTCCGAAAGATATTAAAACGATTGTTTTACTTAATCGCTATAAAGCCAGTAGACAAAATGCGTGGATGAATATTGTGGAGGGGATCTTCACGGGGGAAATGCTATTTGTCGATAAGCGAGGTGTTGAGCAAGCGTTGTCGGGTTTGCAAAGTCGTCTTCAAAATGGCCCTAAATACAACATCATCATTGCAAGTGAACAATATACGGGTTCAGGTACTGGAATAATGCCGCCTCCTTTGAATCAAGGCGACATTGGTTTATTATGTTCTAAGTACAATGCAGAAGCGGTTATTTCTTTAGAAGCTTTTGATTCGGACATAGCAATTTCTTCTGTTCAGAAATCCAGAAAACGGACAGAAAATGGGCAAACATTTGAGGAGATTTATTTCGATGCGATGGAAAATGTTCGCATTACAATGGGCTGGAGAATGTATTTAAAAAACTCGGGAGCTATTTTTGATCAAAATCAATTAACAACCAACCGAACATTTACAAGTTCGGCAAAAACCGATGTTTTAGCAAGGAGCTCACTTTTATTTCCTGCTGATGCGATTATGCAAACGGGTTTTCAAGGTGGCGATGCATATGGAGTTCGCGTAGCTCCTTCATGGGTTTCATACACTCGCGAGATTTATGGTCGCTCAGGTCGGAGTGCTGGGATGAAACGGGCTAAGAAAATGGCGCGTCGTGGCGACTGGGTTGAAGCGGCTAAAATCTGGGAAACATTCAGTAATTCTTCATCAAACAAATTAGCAAAACGAGCAACTTATAACCGTGCTGTTGCAGCAGAAATGCAAGGTAATTATGATGAAGCACTTGTTTGGGCGAGGAAAGCGGCAAACAATTACAATTTAAAAATTGCCGATAGATACATCTATATGTTGAACGCACGTTTAAATGAACTCCAGCGTCTCGATCAACAAATGAAAGATTAATCGATTAAATACCTATTGGATGCCAAGTTGTTTTTACTTCCAAGAAATCCATGATGCGGTAAGGTGATTCGCATTTTGAATCGGCCCAGTCTTGTTCGGTCTCAATGCGCGCACGTTTAACATTCAGCGATGAATTTGTCTCTGAAAGTTTTTTCTCATCCGCTTTATCGGTGCATAAATAAATTGCATTTACATCCATGTGATTCGAGAAGTGGGGGAGAAGTTCTTTTACTTCACCGGTCATGATGTTTACAACACCACCGGGTACATCGGAAGAATTTATCACCTCAGCAAACGTTATGGCACAAAGTGGTTTGCTATTCGAAGCCAAAACAACGCAGGTGTTTCCACTGGCAATAGCTGGTGCAACAATCGAAATCAATCCAAGTAAGGCACTTTTTTGAGAAGCAATCATGGAAATTACTCCCATGGGTTCGGTGCTCGAAAAATTGAAATGGGAACTACTCACCGGATTCACACTGCTGAAAATTGGATTGTATTTATCGCACCATCCTGCATAATAAATCAAGCGATCCACCGACTGCTCAACTTCCAACTTTGCTGCTGCTTTTGCGCTTCCTTGAAGAATCATTTCCTCCACAAATTGAGCACTTCGTGTTTCAAGCATTTCAGCAATACGGTATAAGATCTGACTACGATTCAAAGCCGAACGTGAAGCCCAACTTTCTTGCGCCTCTCGTGCTTTTACAACTGCATTTCGGAAGTCCTTGCGCGATGAAAGACATACATTCACAGTACTTTTATCAGTCAAACTAAGTGCGTAATATCTTCCAGATTCGGTACGCGGAAATTGTCCTCCGATGTATATTTTATAGGTCTTTAACACCTTAATTCGTTCGTTCGATGCTTGGGCAATTTCTGTATTTTCATTCTGAGCAACTTGTTTAGTTTTAGTTGCATTATCTTCTGTTTTTACAGCAGTTTTGCTTGTGGTTTTTGGAGTAGCCATATCAATTGTGTAAAATGAAAATCAGTTAAATGTTAAGTAAGGCATCAAGCCATGCAAACCGCCTTCGCGTCCAAATCCACTTTCTTTGTAGCCTCCAAAAGGTGATGCCGGATCAAACTTATTATAGGTGTTCGCCCAAATAACCCCAGCCTTTAATTTCGATGTCATGGTGAAAATCTTGGATCCTTTATCGGTCCAAACCCCAGCACTTAATCCAAATGGAGTATTGTTGGCTTTTTCAATCACCTCTTCAACGGTTCTGAATGTCTGAATGGCGAGTACAGGCCCAAATATTTCTTCTTGAACAACACGGTGACTTTGGGAAGTGTGAAGAAAAAGTGTGGGTTTGCAGAAATACCCTTTTGCCGGAATCTTGCAATTGGGTTGATACATTTCAGCACCTTCATTCACCCCAATCTTAAGGTATTCGTTAATCTTCATCAATTGTTCTTTGGAATTGATTGCTCCGATGTCGGTGTTTTTGTCCATCGGATCCCCAACCACCAATGTTTGGATGCGGTCTTTCAATTTCCGAATCACTTTGTCGGCAATGCCTTCTTGAACAAAAAGTCGAGAACCCGCACAGCAAACATGTCCTTGATTAAAGAAAATCCCATTCACAATTCCTTCAACGGCTTGGTCGATGGGCGCATCTTCAAATATGATGTTCGCTGCTTTTCCACCAAGTTCGAGTGTGAGTTTTTTATTGGTTCCAGCTAATGATTTTTGGATTAACTTACCCACTTCAGTCGAACCGGTAAATGCAATTTTATCGATACCTGGATGGTTCACAATGGCTGCACCAGTTGCTCCAGCACCTGTTATAATATTTACAACTCCATCGGGCAATCCAGCTTCTTGAAAAATTTCGGCAAGTTTCAATGCGGTTAATGGTGTTGTTTCTGCTGGTTTTAACACAACAGTATTTCCTGTTGCCAATGCAGGTGCAATTTTCCAAGCCGCCATCAATAGCGGAAAATTCCAAGGAATAATTTGTCCTGCTACCCCAATCGATTTTACTTCTTTCCCTGGAAAAGCATATTCCAATTTATCTGCCCAACCTGCATAATAGAAGAAATGATTAGCAGCCAATGGCACATCAATATCGCGGCTTTCACGAATCGATTTTCCTCCATCCATCGTTTCAATAACGGCAAATTCTCTTGCGCGTTCTTGAATCAATCGTGCAATTCTGAAAATGTATTTAGCTCGTTCTTTGGCAGGCATTTTCCCCCAAACATTTTCGTATGCATTTCGAGCTGCATTCACTGCTTTGTCTACATCTTCTTGAGTTGCTTCTGCAATGCGTGCAATTACTTGTTCGGTGGATGGATTTACAGTTTCAAAATAGCCGCCTTTTTCGGGTTTTACCCAAGCTCCATTGATAAACAGCTCATATTGCTTCTGCAAACGAACATGACTCGACGATTCTGGTGCTGGTGCAAATGCCAATTTGGATGTAAAATCCAAGGACAGATCTTCGGCAGATTTCGCGTTTTTATGTGATTTTTTCGACATAATCTATGGAGTTAAGCGAATGTATTTTTAATCGTTCGAAAAATAATTCAAGCTCTGATAAACGCCCGTTTCCTGTTTTACCAATTGCATAACGATATCATTAGCCAATTTGGAAGCACCAAATCGAAACCAATCGGGATGAAGCCATGCAGCCCCCAATGTTTCATTTAC
Organism: Flavobacteriales bacterium; assembly: GCA_044369395.1. GTDB lineage: Bacteria > Bacteroidota > Bacteroidia > M30B66 > M30B66 > CALQRR01. The sequence continues at coordinate 5,248 of JBIPLZ010000143.1, forward strand.
CATGACCAAATAATGCAAAGCCAATTTGGAATTGGCAATTCCTCCAGCGGGTTTCATCCCGATCATTTTGCCTGTCGCATAATAATAGTCACGAATGGCTTCTAACATCACAAGAGTAACAGGCATTGTAGCGGCAGGTTGGATTTTTCCTGTTGAGGTTTTAATAAAATCGGCTCCAGCTAAAATGGCTAAATCGGAAGCTTTGCGCACATTATCGAGTGTACTTAATTCGCCCGTTTCCAAAATCACTTTCAAATGAGCTTTGCCACAAGCTTCTTTTATAGCAGCTATTTCATCAAATACAAAATCGAATTCACCTTGCAAAAATTTCCCACGGCTAATCACCATATCTATTTCATCGGCTCCTTCGTTTACTGCAAATCGGGTGTCTTCCAATTTCACTTTCAAGGGCGCAAGTCCGCTCGGGAAAGCGGTTGCTACCGAAGCCACGTGAATATTACTGCCTTTTAATGCTTGTCGAGCAGTTTTTACCATAGTTGGATATACGCAAATTGCGGCAACCTGCGGAATTCCTGGGAAGGCATCGTGTGGATGCATGGCTTTGTAACATAACTGTTTTACTTTTCCTTCGGAGTCTTTTCCTTCGAGGGTGGTTAAATCAATCATGCTCATGGCGAGCTTTAATCCTGCCG